>CAMLKN010000080.1 GCA_946480655.1 uncultured Devosia sp.
CCCAGGAATATGAAGCCAAGATCAATTCGGGCGACCTGATCGCCATTTCCGAAGTGGTCCGCGATCTCTACCGGTCCGAAGAACAGCCCGAGCAGTCCTATTCCGAACGCCAGCTCTTCGAGCAGGCCATGGACCGCATGAGCCGCGAAATCGGCGCCGTGCGCAAGCTCACCCTCACCGAGGCCGTGCAGCTCATCGAAAAGCAGCTGGCCAAGTCGCCCAAGCGCACCAAGGCTGACGCGGCCGAAGCCGAAAGCGACGAAGAGGCGGCATAAGCCGCTCTCCCCCATTGAATGTGAAAAGGCCGGTGGTGACACCGGCCTTTTTTGTTTTTCCGATGTCTTGCCGCCGACATGCAACGGGTTCACAAGATGGCGCCGGAGCTTTTCATGTCCAACTACGTCTTTCTCGCCATCGCCATCATTGCCGAGGTGATCGCCACCAGCGCCCTCAAGGCGTCGCAGAGCTTTACCCAGCTTCTGCCATCGATCCTGGTGATCGTGGGCTATGGCGTGGCCTTTTACTGTCTGTCGCTCACTCTCCGGACCATTCCGGTCGGCATTGCCTATGCCATCTGGTCGGGCGCGGGCATTGTGCTGGTCTCGCTGATCGGCTTGGCCCTCTATGGCCAGAAGCTCGATGTCTGGGCCATGGTCGGTATCGGCCTGATCATCGCCGGGGTGATGGTCATCAACCTGCTGTCGAAGTCGACGGCGCACTGAGCCGGAAGGCGCCGGAGCCGAGGGCCGCACACACCGCTGCAATGGTTCCCGCTCGGTCGAGACCGCCAACTTCCAATACGTGAGACTCGTATTCCCCCATATCGGCGAACTCTGCGTGCAGCTGGCGAACGACGACCGGGTCGGTCAGGCTGTCGCCGCCGCGGGCCGAACACCGGGCCACGGCTTCTTCGGCTGACGTGCGCAGCACAAGGTAGTGGAGCGGCAGGCCCAGGTCCTGGAAGATCGGCAGCGTCCAGGGCCGGATCACGCCATCGAGCGCCACGAAATAGCCGTTGCGCGCATAGGTGCCGGCGACACCCGCCGCAATCTCCATGACCATGCGGTTCTGTGCATGCGACTCGGGCAGCCAGGGGTCGATCTTGCCGGTCTTGATATAGCCCCAGAAATCGTCCGAATGCAGATGCACCTTCGGGCCGCCGGGCAGGTGGGCCAGCGCTTCCGCCGTCGTGGTCTTGCCCGAGCCGGGATGGCCGGAAAGGATCAGGATTTCGCCGGCGGGCAGGTCCATCATGTCTTCCCCAGGACGTCCTTCATGCTCACCGTGGCGCTGCCAGGCCGCAAGGGTTTCTGCTGGCTTTCATGCGGCACCCAGCCGGCCAGCCAGATGATTTCCAGCGTCGCGCGCACGCGCCCATCCGGATCGGCGTCGCGTGTCGCATAGGCTTGGGCTGCGGCTGCCAGCAGGGTCCGCGTGGCAAGGCGCCTTGGCCGGTCGGCCAGCGGATTGCTGGCGCCCAGCGCCTTCAATTCAGCCATCAGGGCGAAAGGCGTGGCATAGCGCACGCGATGAGTTTCCACATCCGCCACCGGCAGGGCAAAGCCGGCCCGCTGCAGCAGGGCGCCGGCATCGCGCACCTGGGCCATGGGCGCGACGCGGGCCGAAGCGCCGCCGGTCACCTGCAGGTCAGCCGTCAAAAGGGCCTCGCGCAATTCGGTCAGGGTTTCGCCCCCCAGGAATGCGGCCAGCAACAGACCATCGGGTTTCAAGACCCGCCGCAGCCGCGCCAGATGCCCCGGCACGTCATTGACTGCCTGCAGGTGCAACAGCGAAATCACGAGGTCCTGCTCCCCCTCTGGCAGGGCTGGAAACTCCGCGCCCGAGAAGGCCTCCACCTGCTGCATGGTCACCGGACCATTGGCAGTGAACAGCGTTTGCGGCAGCGTTTCTGCGTCCGGCCCGATCAGCACGGCACGGGTAAAGTCGCGCTTGTAGGCGCCGAGGCGGTCGGCGAGATCGTCGAGCACGAGGTCGCGCACGAAATTGTCGCGTGACTGGCGCCGTGCCAGGTTGCGGGCGATCTGGACGTCGTCGAAGAGGCGGGGCGGGGTGGTCATGCAAGGGGGCTTTCGCCGGAGCCGATCTGGGGCAATAGTGCCCTTATGGAGATGGGGGCCGGGGAAGTCAAAGCGATCGGGCGCCGGGAGCGGTTTGGTCAAGGTCTTTCGGGCCTTGGGCGGCTGTTGCTCGACCAGCTTTATCCGCCGGCCTGCATCGCCTGCCAATCTCCGCTCACCGGCGGCGACTGTCTCTGCCCGGCTTGCTTTGCCGGCCTCAGGCAGATCAGTGCGCCGCTTTGCTCGGTGCTGGGCATTCCCTTCGATACTGATTTGGGGCCTGAAGCGCGATCGGCCGAGGCTTTGGCCGATCCGCCGCCCTTCGCCCGGGCCCGCGCGGCGGTCCAGTATGGCGAGGTGGCCGGGGCGCTCGTGAGCCGGCTCAAATACGGCGACCGGCCGGAGCTTGCCCGGTTCTGCGCCCGGTTGATGGCGGCGGCGGGTCGTGACTTCTGGACGGCGAGGCCCGTGCTGGTGCCGGTGCCGCTGCATGCAAGCCGCCTCCGGTTTCGCCGCTACAACCAGTCCATGGCCCTGGCGGGCGAGGTGGCGCGGTTGACCGGTCTTGCAGTCGATCCGCACCTGGTTCGGCGCCACAAGAAGACGCGCCAGCAGGTCGGCCTGACGGGCGATGGCCGCCTGCGCAATGTGCAGGGCGCATTTTCCGTTCATCCACGGTTCATTGAGCGGGTCCAGGGCCGGCCCGTGGTCCTGGTCGACGATGTCTATACGACCGGCGCGACGGTCAAGGCAGTGACGCGGGTGCTCAAGCGCGCCGGTGCCGCAGAGGTGAATGTTCTCACCTTCGCCCGCGTTGTCATCGGCCAGGATTCGCCCATATAAGGGTGAGTTATCCTGGTTTTAGGAGCCGACAACCCCCATGGCCAAGGTCGAGATCTATACCACGCCTACCTGTCCCTATTGCCACGCGGCCAAGTCGCTGCTGCGCGACAAGGGCGTTGATTATGTTGAGATTACCGTGCTCGATCCCGATCTGAGGGAGAAGATGACGCACCGTGCCCATGGCCGCCGGACCGTTCCGCAGATATTCATCGGCGAGACCCATGTCGGCGGCTACGACGACATGGCCGCGCTTGATCGGCGTGGCGGTCTCGACCCCCTCCTGGCCCAATAATCCATGAAAATCGCTGCCATCCAGATGTGTTCGGGGCTCGATCCCGAAGCCAATCTTGCCGCGCTCAAGCCACTTCTGGCCGAGGCCGCAGCGGCAGGCGCAGCCTATGCGCTGACCCCGGAAGTCACCATGATCTTCCCGGAAAACCGCGATCAGCTCAAATCCGTGGCGGCACCGTTTGAAGACCATCCGCAACTGGCGGCGGTGGGCAAGCTGGCCAAGGCGCACGGCATGTTTGTCCAGATCGGCTCGCTGCCGATCCCGCTTGATGACGGGCGCTTCGCCAATCGCTCGGTGCTGTTCGGGCCGGACGGCACGCAGCGCGCCACCTATGACAAGATCCACCTCTTCGATGCCGACATTGCCGGGCTCAATGCCTATCGCGAAAGCGCCACCTACAGGGGCGGCGAGCAAGCGGTGACGGCACCCCTGGGGCAATTCACCCTCGGCTTTTCCATCTGCTACGACATGCGCTTCCCGCGCCTCTACAACGCCCTGGCCAATGGCGGCGCCAACCTGATCGCGGTCCCGGCAGCCTTCACCGTGCCCACCGGCCAGGCCCATTGGCATGTCCTGCTGCGCGCCCGCGCCATCGAGACCGGCTCCTATGTCATCGCGGCGGCGCAGGGCGGCAGCCATCCGAATGGCCGGTCCACCTACGGCCATTCGCTCATCATCGACCCCTGGGGTAAGGTCATCGCCGAACTGGACCATGACCGGCCCGGCGTGCTCGTGGCCGACATCGATCCGGCTGCCGTGACCGAGGCGCGTGGCCGCGTTCCGGCCCTTGCCAATGCCCGCGACTTCGCGGCACCGGCTTTGCAGCGCTAGCAACTGCGCCTATATGGATTTGTAGCGAGCCATTTGCTCCACAAACAGACGACCAGAACCGTGATCCAGTATTCGCTTCAGTGTTCAAACGGCCATCGTTACGAGGCCTGGTTCAAGAGCGCCGCCGCTTATGACGATCAGCAGGCGCGCGGCATCGTGACCTGTGCCCAATGCGGCGATGCGCATGTCGAGAAGGCGCCCATGGCTCCTAATGTGGCGCGGACCGACCATGACCGCGTGCCGGTCAGTGCCCACCATCCGGACGCCGCCACCCTGCGCGCCATGCTGCGCGCCTATCGGCAGAAGGTGATGAGCGAGGCCGACTATGTGGGGGACCGGTTTGCCGAGGAAGCCCGCAAGATCCACTTCGAGGAGGCCGAGGCCCGTGGCATCTATGGCGAGGCCACGCGGGACGAGGTTGCCGGGCTCATTGAGGACGGGGTCGATTTCCTGCCCCTGCCCAATGTGGGTGAGGATAATTGAGTCTTTATCGGCGTTCTGGCTTTGACGCCGCGCTCGCTGCGCTGCCGGGCGTGACTTTCGTCGATCAGTGGGAGGCGCGCATAGCCAAGGTCGGGGGCAAGGTGTTCTGCCTCCTGTCCGACGCGGCGCCCCATCGCCTGGTGTTCAAATGCGGCGAGGGGAGTTTTGATATCCTCACCGCACTCGACGGTGTCGAGCAGGCAGCCTACTTCGCCAAGCGCCAATGGGTGAGTGTCACCCAGGGGTCCGAGCTCAGCGAGGACGATCTTTTCGCCTATGCGATCCGTTCGCATGCCTTGATCGCCAAGGGGCTGACCAGGAAGTTGAGGGCCGAACTGGGCATTCCGGATGAGGAATTGCCTTAGGGCAATCCATCCCGGCCGGCGCTGCGTAGTATTGGTAGCGTCAACTGGAGCCGGACCCTTGTCCCTGTCGGAATCGAAAGCCAATCCTCCCCGCCGTCGCAGATGGCGATGGGGCCGATGGCTGACTTTGCTTGTCATCGTCGCTGCCGCCGGTGCCTATGCGGGCGTTACACGCCCCTGGGAGCCGAAGCCCAAACTGGTGGCAACGGAGGTCGTGCGCCCTGGTCCGGTCTCCCAGATCCTGGCAATCAATGGCCGGGTTGCGGCCAAGACTGCGGTGACGGTACGGGCGGCAGTGTCCGGCCAGGCGCTGGCGGTGACCGCCGATACCGGCGATGTCGTCGAGGCCGGGGATGTGCTGGTCCGTCTCGATTCCAGCCTTGTCGAGGCGCAGGCCGCGCAGGCGCGTGCGGCGCTCGAAGCCCAGTTGGTCCGCCAGCGGCAGGCTGAAGCCACGGCCGAACGAACCTCGGCGCTGGGCGAGAACACGACCCGGTCGAACCGCGAGGACGCCGAATGGGCCCTGGCTGCGGCCGTCAATGAGACGGCGCGACTGCGAGCCGCGCTGGAGCAGGTCGAGCGGCAAATCGCCCAATACACGATCACCGCCCCCATGGCTGGAACCGTGCTGTCGCGTGGCGTGGATCGCGGTCAACTGGTCGATCCCCAGACGGAACTGTTCGTCATTGCCGATACCAGCGAGCTTCGTGTCGAAACCGATGTGGATGAACTCTATTCCGCCCGCGTCAGCGTGGGGCTCAAGGCTCTTTTGCAACCCGTGGGGGCCAGCGTGCCCCAGCACGGCACCGTGACCTTCGCGGCGCCGGTCGTGGACAGCGCCACCGGGGGCCGTGCCATCCGGATCGCCTTCGACGAGCCGACCTCGTTGCCGGTGGGCCAGACGGTCAATGCCAATGTCATTGTCGATCAGGTCGCCGATGCCCTCTCCGTCCCCCGAGGCGCCATCGTCACGGAAGGCGCGGACAGTCATGTGCTGGTGATCGAGGACGGGCTGGTCGCGTCGCGACCCATCCGCTTCAGCGATTGGCCGGCCGGGCGGGTGATCGTCACCGAAGGGCTGGCGGCGGGTGACGTGGTCATCACCGATCCCTCGATGGTCGCCGTGGGCGATCTGGTGGAGGCGCAATAGGCCATGCTCTACGGCATCAAGATCGCCTGGCGCTATCTCACCTCGAGCAAGACCCAGACGGGTCTCTTGGTCGCCGGTGTTGCCACGGGCGTCTTCGTCTTCATCTTCATGAGCGCTCTCATTGGCGGGCTCGCCGTCTACCTTGTCGAACAGACAGTGGGGGACATCTCCCATGTTACGCTTGAGGCGCCGAGCCGGGAGGCCGGACTTCTCCTGCCCGAAAGCGCCGAGGCCCTCCTGGTGCAGCAAAAGGCCAGCGGCCAGCGCGAAACCCTGCGCACGGCCGATGCCTTCCTTCCGGGAATCGAGGCTATGGAAGGGGTCAAGGCAGTGTCGCCGCAGATCGTGGGCAATGGTTTCGTGATACGCGGCCAATCCCGTGCCCCGGTTGCCGTCACCGGTGTCGAGACCGACAAAGTTTCGGCGATCGCCGACCTGCAGGGCCGACTGGTTGCCGGCGATACGGTGCTGACCAACAGTACGGTCATCATCGGCAAGGTGCTGGCGGACGACCTGGGCATTGGCGTGGGGCAGGTGATCCGCCTGCAGTCGGATCGCAATGTCGAACGGGCACTGGTCATTGCGGGCATATTCCAGATTGGCGTCGAGGCGCTCGACGCCCGCGCCGCCTTCGTCAGCACGGCTACGGCTCGGACGCTGTTCGATCTGCCACAGGGCCTGAGCCGGGTCGAAATCAAGCTCGATGACCTCAACCAGGCCGAGGCCTTTGCCAGCCGCCTCGCTGCCGAGACCGGCCTTGAGGCAACCCCCTGGACGGAAGGCAATGCCCAGCTTCTGGCCGGGCTGCGGGCCCAGGCCAATTCGGGCAATCTCATCAAGGGTTTTGCGCTGGTGACCATCGTCATTGGCGTGGCCAGCGCGCTGCTGCTCTCGACCTACCGCAGGCGGCCGGAAATCGGCATCATGCGGGCCTTTGGGGCGCCGCGTGGTTTTGTCGTCTTCGTTTTCGTCCTGCAGGGCACGCTGATCGGCCTCCTTGGTGGATTGATCGGTGCCGGTCTGGGCTATCTTGCCCTCTCGCCGTTTCCGCCACCCGAAAGCGCCACTGCGGGAGGCCTGCCGATCGATGTGCGCCAGGGCGCCTATGGGCTCGCCATTGCGCTCACCACTCTGGGCGCCATCCTTGCCTCCATCCTGCCCGCCCGCTCGGCGGCGCGGGTCGATCCCGTCTCGGTGATCGGCCAATGAGTGTGCTTGTCCAAGTGCGGGACCTGGTCAAGACCTATGGGCAGGGCGAGGCGGAGACGCGGGTGCTCAAGGGGTTGGACATGGACCTGTGGGAGGGGGACCTTGCCGCCCTTCTTGGGCCCTCGGGCTCGGGCAAGTCGACGCTGCTCACGATTCTGGGGACATTGATGCAGCCCAGCAGCGGGCAGCACATGATGCTGGGCGAGGATTTGACCCGGGCCAATGACGCGGCGCTGACCGAGTTCCGCAACCGTCATATCGGCTTTGTCTTCCAGTTCCACCACCTGCTGCCCGACTTCACGGCGCTGGAGAACGTGGTCTTTCCCACCGCTGTCAGTGAAGGCCGGGAGACAGCCCGTGCCAGGAGCCGGGGCGAGGAACTGCTGGAGCGCGTGGGCCTCGGCGATCGTATGGATTTTCGCGCCACCCAGCTGTCGGGCGGCCAGAAGCAGCGCGTTGCTATCGCAAGGGCGTTGATGAACCGGCCCGAACTTGTCCTCGCCGACGAGCCCACGGGCAATCTGGACAGGGAATCGGCCGCGCAGGTGATGGAGTTGATCGGTGAGATCAACGACCAGGAAAAGACCTGCTTCCTCATCTCGACCCATGACGAGAAAATCGCCGCGGCCTGCAAGCGGCAGATCAAGGTGTTGGACGGCAAGGCCGTCTCGGGATGAATAGGGGTTATCTGGGAGGTTCAGGTCGGCCCGATAGGGAGGGTGGAATCCCCGCTATCGAGCCTGACCAGGCCAGCAAGCCTTGGCAGGCCGCTGGGTGGCTGGCGGCGTGTTAGCACCGGGCGATGGTGTTGTCACGCGTTTGTCGTGAAGTTTTATCAACTGTCACGATGCCATCCTCGGGCTTGACCGAGGACCATTCACCTACAGCGCAATGCGGGGAGCGCCCTCGGGTCACCCCAAGGGCGGAACTTCAGGGCCGGGAGCCTCAGTGCCACAGCTTGTCGATGGCCGCCGTGTCGCGCACGGCGCCCTTGGCGGCCGAGGTCACCAGCGCCGCATAGGCCTTCAATGCCGTCGTTACCTTGCGCTTGCGCGGGTGTTCGGGCTTCCAGCCCTTGGCGTCCTGCTCGGCGCGGCGCTTGGCGAGTTCCGCATCGGACACCAGCACGTTGACCGTACGGTTGGGAATGTCGATCTCGATCGTGTCGCCTTCGCGCACCAGGCCAATGGCGCCGCCTTCGGCGGCTTCAGGTGAGGCATGGCCGATGGAGAGGCCCGAGGTGCCGCCCGAAAAACGCCCATCGGTCAGCAGGGCGCAGGCTTTGCCCAGGCCCTTCGATTTCAGGTAGCTTGTGGGATAGAGCATTTCCTGCATGCCGGGGCCGCCCTTGGGGCCTTCATAGCGGATGACGACGACGTCGCCGGGCTTGATCTCGTTGGAGAGAATAGCCTTCACGGTAGCGTCCTGACTCTCAAACACGCGGGCCGGGCCGGTGAACTTGAGGATGGACTCGTCGACGCCGGCCGTCTTCACGATGCAGCCATCGAGCGCGATATTGCCCTTGAGAACGGCCAGGCCCCCATCCTTGGAGAAGGGGTTTTCGGGCGAACGGATGGCGCCATTGGTGCGGTCGGTGTCGAGTTCCTTCCAGCGGTTGGACTGGCTGAAGGCTTCCGTCGTGCGCACGCCGCCGGGCGCGGCCATGTAGAAATTGCGCACGGATTCGGAATTGGTGCGGGAAATGTCCCACTTGTCGATGGCGTCGCCCATGGTCGCAGCGTGGACCGTGGGTTCCTTGCGGTTGATCAGGCCGGCGCGGTCGAGCTGGCCGAGAATGGCGAAGATGCCGCCGGCACGATGGACGTCTTCCATGTGGACGTCCTGCTTGGCGGGCGCCACCTTGGAGAGAACCGGCACTTTGCGGCTCAGCCTGTCGATGTCGTCCATGGTGAAATCGACGCCGCCTTCATGGGCCGCGGCCAGGATATGGAGCACGGTATTGGTCGAGCCGCCCATGGCGATGTCGAGGCTCATGGCGTTTTCGAAGGCTGCCTTGGTGGCGATGGAGCGGGGCAGCACGCTTTCGTCTTCCTGCTCGTAATAACGGCGGGCGAGGTCAACGATCAGGTGGCCCGCTTCCTGGAACAGGCGCTTGCGGTCCGAATGGGTGGC
>CAMLKN010000081.1 GCA_946480655.1 uncultured Devosia sp.
CCATGGACTACGAAAATCATCGCATCTACGGGATGAGCGTCGCCAGCGTGTACGTGCACTATGTCACCAAGGCGGAGCGCAAGGGCCGCACCAAGGACGAGGTGGACGAAGTCACGCGTTGGCTCACCGGCTACAGCCAGGATCAGTTGGACCGGGCGCTTGAGGACAAGACCACCTTCCAGGACTTCTTCGACAAGGCGCCGCGCCTCAATCCCAACCGCGCGCTGATCAAGGGCGTCATCTGCGGCGTCCGCCTCGAGGAAATCGACCATCCGCTGATGCGCGACATCCGCTATCTCGACAAGCTCGTCGACGAACTGGCCAAGGGCCGGCCCATGGAAAAGATCCTGCGGGCGTAACGCATAGCGACACACTCCCGCCACGGCCGCAAATCACCTATATGGGGAGCAAAGCCAGCGAGTAGCCCGTGACCGAATTCTTCCGCATCGAGAGCCCTTCCTTCGACCCGGCGAGTGGCGAGGCCCGCTTTCCCTACACGCTGAACGACCTCACATTCACCGAAATTCTGACCCTGCCCAAGGGCGCCGATGCCGAAGCGGCGGCCGCCCCGGCTTTTCAGAAGCTGCTCGGCCTCACTGCGCTTGTGCTCGGTGTGTCCTATTTCAAGCTGCGCGCTCCGTTCGCCATGGAGGCGCCCACAATCGCGCTGACCGAGGCCGAGCGCGCCTTTGTCATCGACGTCTACGAGAACGGCCTTGGCGAATTCTATGCCCGCAACCAGCTGAGCCGCTTCGGCAAGCTGACCCTCACCGCGCCCGAAGATGCGGTCGCCCGCAAGCCCGCCATCAGCCTGCCCGAGCGCACCTTGCTGCCCATCGGCGGCGGCAAGGATTCGCTGGTGAGCGTCGATCTCCTCACCCATACCGGTCAGGCCTTCACGCCCTTCGCCGTCAATCCCAAGGGCCCAATTCTGACATCGGTCGAGGCCATCGGCACCACGCCGCTCTACGTGGCTCGCAAGCTCGACCCGGAGATGATCCGCCTCGGCCAGCAGCCGGGCTATTACAACGGCCACGTGCCCTCCACGGCGATCAATTCCATGATCGCGTCCCTCTGTGCCCTGCTCTTCGGCTACGACCAGATCGTGCTTTCCAACGAGCGCTCGGCCAGCGAGGGCAATGTCATGTTCGACGGCCGCGAGACCAACCACCAATATTCCAAGTCGCTGGGCTTCGAGCTGCTCATCGCCGACACGCTGGCCAACGCCACCGGTGGTGCGCTGAAATACTTCTCGTTGCTGCGGCCCTATTCGGAAGCGCGCATCGCCTCGCTCTTCACCAAGGAAAAGAAGTTCGACGCGGTGTTTTCCAGCTGCAACCGCAATTTCCGCCTCAATGGCAACGATGGCCCGCTCTGGTGCGGCGAATGCCCCAAATGCCATTTCGTCTTCCTGATCTTCGCGCCCTTCATGGCCAAGGACAGGCTGCTGCGCATCTTCGGCAAGAACCTGCTCGACGAGCCGGCCAATGAGCAATCCTTCCGCGAACTGGCGGGCCTCACCGGCCAGAAGCCCTGGGAATGCGTCGGCGAAATCCTCGAAGCCGCGGCCTGCTTCTATACGCTCACCCGCCATGCCGATTGGCATGAGGCGGCCGTGGTCCGTGCGGTCAAGGCCGACCTTTTCGCCCAATATGGCGAGGAGAAGCTGCAGCGCGCCATGGCCGAATGCCTGACCGACAGTCACGACCACCACATTCCCCCGGCGCTCGCTGCCAAGGTGGCCGCCTATGCGGTTTGACGAGCCCGTCCTGCTTTACGGCGCGGGGCGCGAGGCGCTCTCGACCCGCGCCTTCCTCAAATCGCGGCAACCCGAGCTCAAGGTCTTCGTCACGGTCGACAGCGGCGCAGCGGATATTCCTGACACCGAGCAGATCGCCGCCGACGATCTTGCCGCCGCCATCGCCGATCGCCGCTTCGGCCTCATCGTCAAGAGCCCCGGCGTCTCGCGCTACAAGCCGGTCTTCGACCTCGCCCGTGCCTCGGGCATCCCCGTCACCTCCAATCTCAACCTCTGGGGCGCGGCCTATCGGCACGATCGCACCGTGGTCGCCATTACCGGTACCAAGGGCAAGTCGACCACCGCGACGCTGACCCATCTGATGCTGACCCGCTCCGGCATCGATGCGGGTCTGGCCGGCAATGTCGGCCTCGCCCCGCTCGAAATCGCCGACAGGCACCCCGTCGTCGTCTTTGAGCTGTCGAGCTACCAGACGGCCGACATGAATTTCCTGCCCGACGTGGCGGCCCTCACCAATCTCTACCCCGAGCATGTCGACTGGCATGGCTCGGTCGAGCGCTACTATGCCGACAAGCTCAACCTGATCGACCGGGATGGCAGCTTTGCCGTCGCCCTGGGCGCAGCGGCCCGCGGCAATGCTCTCGTCGCCAAGGCTGTACGCGACCATCGGCGGCTCCTGCCTGACCTCACGCCCGAGCAGAATCTCGCCATCGAGAATGCCGTGTCCCGATCACGGCTGCGCGGCGCCCACAATCTCGACAATGCACTTCTGGCCGCTCAGGTTACCCTGGCAATAGGCGGCTCGGTCGACGGCATCCTGCAGGGCATTGCCGCCTTCCGCCCCCTGCCCCATCGCCTCGAAGAGCACAGGTTCGGCGCCGTGACCGTGGTCAACGATTCCATCTCGACCACGCCCGAGGCCACCAAGGCGGCGCTTGCGGCCTATCCCGGCCACCGCATTGCCCTCATAGCCGGCGGTCACGAGCGGCAGCAGGACTATGCCGAGCTCGCCACCCTCCTGGCCGGGCGCGGTGTCACCACGCTGGTGACCTTGCCGGTCACCGGCCAGCGCCTGGCGCAGGCGACCCGCACCGTGGCGCCAGACATCGACGTCGTCGAGGCGTCCGATCTCGACGCGGCCATCACCGCCCTGGCGGGAAGGCAGGCGCAGTTCGACACCATCATCCTCTCGCCCGGGGCGCCGTCCTACAACCAGTTCAAGAATTTCGAGGAACGCGGCGCGCGCTTCGTCGACCTGTGCCGCACCCGCTTTGGCGCCTGATTCAGGCAGATCGGCGCTGTTCTAGGGCGCTTTCAGCAAAAGTGGACACCACCTTTGCGGTTCGAAAGCGTGACAAGACCAAGAGATAGAGCTCCCGTTCTGATTCAATCAGAACGGGGATTGCTCTAGTAGGGCGCCATCAGGGACCCAACGGGCACCCCGGCTGCCTCCAGCCCCGTTCGGATAGCGCTGAGCAGGCTGGTATCGGCGATGCGCCGGCGCAACTGGGTGATGATCCCCGCATTGCGGAAACCGGGCACTTCCAGCACGCGCGCCAGGTGCTGGTCGACCCCCGAGGCGTCGCCTTGTCCCTGTGCCGCCAGCAGCGCCAGGACCGACCCCAGTTCCACGTCGCCATGGGCGCAATCGGCGGCGAATGCCTCGGCCTCGTCGAACTGGCCGGCCTTGATAGCCGCCAGCGCAGGCACGCAGAAGTACCAGTCCGGCTGCGCCGTCAACGGCGCCGCATCGAGGGCCTGTGTTGCGGCGGGCAAGGCTTCTTCGAGACGCCCGATCAGCGCCAGGTGGCGGGCATGGGCCGCCACTGCATCCATATTGGCGGGGTTCAACTGCAGCGCCGTGCCATAAGCCGCCTCCGCCTCGTCATGCATGGCCTCGACTTCGTGAATGCGGGCCCGCTGCTCCCAGACAAAGCTGCTGGTCGGGGCACCGCGCAGGGCATCGGCCATCATGTCATTTGCGGCCCGCAGCCTGTCGATCTGCGTCGGCGCGTTGCCCGGCGCCCCGATGCCGGTCTCGGCCACGATGCTGGCACGGGCCGCGACAATGTTGCCATCAAGCCGCTGGCGATCGGGAAGGGCCGCCGCGCAATCATCAAACCTTTTGGCGGCCCCCATTGTCCCGCTCTGCCGGTAGAGGCTGAAGAGGATGGCGCAGAGATATGTGTTCTCCTGCCCGGCAAAATCGCCCCCGTCCACCAATGCCCGGGCGCGTGCGTGAAGCGGCCCTCGTGTGCCCCCCAGCACCGAGAGCAGTTCCTGCGACACGAATTCCACCCCACCCCGTTGAGTCATCTGCGAGCTCGGCAGGCTCACCGACCGGTTCCAGACCAGGCTGTTCGTCACTTGATCGGTGAGGATGGCGCTGAACTGGTAATTGCCCGTAACGGCCGGATCGACGCGGACTATGCCGGTCAGCACATAGTCGGTCGGATCGCTCTCCACCACTTCCTCGCCCCTGCGTCCCAGGGAAACATCGACGATGAGGAAAGGGGCGAAATCGGTGACCAGTTCGATCGCCAGCGCCGAAATATAGGAAGTCAGGGTCGGATCGCCGGTCAGGTTCTGGAATTCCATCACTGTCAGGCTTGGCCTGGGCGGGCCGCCTGTCTCCGCGACGCCCTGCGCCTGTCGCGGGCCCAGCGTCGCCAGAGAATAGGCCAGAGCCGCAGCACCCAAGGCCAGCACCAGCAGCACGAACCACGAGATGGTGACATGCCCCTTGGGCCGCGTGCGGGGCGGGGCTTCGGCCACCGCAATTGCAACAGGTTCTCCGCCGATCGGACGGGCCGATGGCTCCGTCGCCGAATCGATGAAGTCGGGCACGTAGCGGCCGATGGGCAGTTGAATGCGCACCGGCTCATCCGCGCCAGGCCCGCTATAATACTGGTCGAGCAGGCCGCGCAGCCTTCGCGCCTGCACCCGCACGATCGGGTCGGCCTGGGGGTCGAAGTCCGGCGAGCGGCCAAAGACATCCACGGCGATGGAATATGCCTTGATCGATTGCGCATCGCCGCTCAGTCGGCGGTCGACGATATAGCTCAGAAAATTGGCCAGTTGCGGTGAGCGGGCGATGTCCGGCCAGGCCAACAGGCGTTCGAGGGCCCGTTTTACCCCCTCCCTGTCCGTTTCGACATGCGCCATACCGAAACTCCTGCCGCTGCAGGACATAATGGCCCGCTTTACATGTAAAATACAAGCGTGGCTTACCCCGGTTTAACCTGGTTTTGCCTCCCGCCGCAGTCCGGTTTGCATCATACGCCGCCTCGTCGACGTCACGAACTCGACATGTTTCCCGTGCGGTCAGGCCCCGCCGGGCGTGTTCTACAAATCGTATAATCCACCCTGCCCGGGCCGGTACGGCTCTCGGACAGTGATGGCGTTTTGTTCTGTTCGAACCCCTGCGCGGTGCGGGGATGAGGTGACTTGTGAACGTTGTAGCCAGCGAGACCCCCTTCATCGCTTTGATCGATGATGACGGGCATTCCGCACATCTGTTGACCCGCATGCTGCTCGCCCATGGCGCGCCGGATGTGCGCCACTTCGCATTGCCGACGGTGGGCGAAGCCTTCCTGGCCCAGACCCTGGCTGATGTGGGCCGGGAATGGCCGGGCTTGGTGATTGTCGATCTCAAGTCCCATAGCGGCGCCAATATCGAGTTTCTGGTGCGCAATCAGGCTCTGCTCCGGCAAAAGGGGATCCCCGTTGCCGTCATGACGCAGACCACCGATCGCGCTGGTCGCCAGGCCCTGCATGATGCGGGCGCCTCGGCGGTGTTCTTTCGGCAAGCAGACCTCGACGCCTACCGGCACGAGGCGGCAGCCATCGTCAGTTTCTGGGCGCGCCATCAGCGCCTGGATGCGGTTGGCATGTGACTCCTGCGTCCACAGGTTACATGCCTTGAGGCGGAGAGTGATGCTGCGGTTGGGCTTTTTGGTCCGTCTGCATTCCCAAGTATCACCCTCCGCCGTTTCTAAAGATCGGCAGTCTGCACCGCTGTCGATCCTCTAGCGCCAACCTTGCCTGCAAGGTCTTGCGCCATGGGAGCGGATGCGACACCTCCCGGTCGCGTCCGTGCGGGGGGAGAAGCAAATCGCCGGCGGCACATGTCCCTCAGCGCCGCGGGCACGCCTGTTTGCTTCTCCCCGCGGCCCAGCGCTGCTATTTTTCCCCTTCCATGTCCTTTCTCCGGATGATCTGGTGCGCCAGCACCCGCAGCGCCGCCATCACCACCACCGCCAGAAGCGCCACGCCAACGGCAATCGCGTAAAAGCCCAGAGCGCATGCGATCCCGACCGCACCGGCCAGCCACATGCCGGCCCCTGTCGTCAGGCCCTGCACGCCCGCCCCGCTGCGGAAAATGGCGCCGGCCCCCAGAAATGCTATGCCTGCCGTGACGGCCTCGACGGCGCGGATCGGGTCTGCTTGCGCCCCCTGCGACCCAGGCGCGATGGTGTGGAATATTTCGAAGGCGAGGATGGTGAACAGCGCTGCCGCCACGGACACGAGGATATGGGTCCGCAGCCCCGCTTCGGCCGTGTGCAGCTCCCGTTCGACACCGATCAGTGCCCCCAGCAAGGCCGCGATGGCGAGGCGAATGGCGATGATATGGGTGGGCAGATAGGTATCCACCATGCCGAAACTATTGCCGATATCCATTTGGGAACCCCGTGTGACGCTGAGATGACAACACGCCAGCAAGGGACCGGTTCCGGCCCGCGCAACCGCTCGTTAACGGAGAAAAGGGACGCCCCCGAGCGATTAAGCGCCCGCTAACGAGGCAGGCGGGACACTGCCTGCGCAATTTCGGGGGCAAAGATGCGACGGTTGGGATCCACGCATTTCACGGTTCGGTTCCTTCTGCCCATCGCGGCGGCGGCCGGTATCACCATTGCGGCATTGGCAGGCTTTCTCGCGTGGTCGGCACAGCGGATCGATGCCGAGGCTCTCTCACGCGATCGCCTGCTGCTGGAGCGTGCCCTCGAGGAACTGCAGACGCAGATGTTCCTCGCCCAGGAGGAATTCGCCACATGGGACGAGGCCGTTGAGGCCGTTCTGGCTGATGACCGGCAATGGCTGGCCGACAATCTCGGGGTCGCCGCCTACGACACGTTTGGCCACAGCCGCAGCCTGGTCATGGACCGCGCCGGCAATGTCCTGGTCGCGCTGCGCGAGGGCGGGCAGGTTCGCTCCAAGGCCATTGGCGATACGGCCGCCGATGTCTTGCCCTTGCTTGAGCAGCTCAACAGTGTCGAAGCTGAAGCACAGATTTCGGCCTACAATGCCGGCGTTGCCGACGAGCCCCCACAGGCCATGGCCTTCTCCCATTTCGAGGGGCAACCTGCGCTCGTCGCTGCCATGCCCATCCTCTCCTATAGCGGCGAAAATGCTCCCGAGGTGGGCACTGAGGCCATCTATGTGTCGGTCATGCTCCTCGACGCGAGGCTTGGTACAGATCTGGGCGATCAGTACCGCATCGACGATCCCGAATTCGTCACCGACCTCGCAACCGACACCGCTGCCGCTCTGCCCATCGTCGGCCAGACAGGCCAGCCCATCGCCTGGCTGAGCTGGCGCCCCGACCTGCCCGGCAGCCGCCTGCTTCAGGCCGCCATGCCCGCGCTGCTTTCGGCCCTGCTGATTGGCCTGGTGATAGTCGGACTCCTGCTCTTGAGCCTGCTCCGTGCCCTCACCGCGCTGCAAACGGAGCGTGAGGAGGCCAGCCATATGGCCCTTCACGATCCGCTGACTGGCCTGGGCAATCGCAGTCTCTTCCGCGCCCGCCTCACCGAAGGCTTCCGCACAATGCCGGCCGGCGAGCCGCGCCTGGCCGTTCTGGCGCTCGACCTCGACCGGTTCAAGCAGGTCAATGACACGATGGGCCACCAGGCCGGTGACGAGTTGCTCACCGCCGTTGCCGACCGCCTCAAGGCCCTGATGCGGCCCGAGGACACCTTGATCCGCTTCGGCGGCGACGAATTCGCTGTCATCATGCCCGGCATTTCGAGCCATGCCGAACCCCAAAAGCTCGCTCAGGCCATCATTGAGACGCTGTCCCGTCCCATTGGTCTCGCGGCCGGCCAGGCATCGATCGGCGTCAGCATCGGCATCGCCACGGCTCCCGATTTTGCCCGCGGCGAAACCGAAGTCCTGCGCTTTGCCGATGACGCCCTCTACCGGGCCAAGAATGGCGGCCGCAACCGCTACTGTCTCTACGGGTTCGACCCGGTCCCTGAACCCGCCCGGCGGGAGGCCCAGCTGCGCGAGGCCCTCACGGCCCAGCGCGCGAGGTCATGAGCGTCACGCGGCGGCCGGCTGCATCATGCCGAAGACGAAATAGAGGACGAGAAACACCACCACGATCCCGATCAGCGAATAGGTCAGAACCCGCAGGTTCATCTTCCGCGGATTGCCCTGCCGCACTTCGGTTGTGTCCTTGTGGGGGTCGTAGGTTTCCATTTCGGTCTCCTTGCTGCGTTCAGCAATCCAACGGGCCCGGCGCCTGGCGGTTCCTTGCCCTGCGCTCACAGGGACTTGACGCCACAGTCGCCGCGGCCGACCCTTGCGCATGAACAACAACGAGAAAAGACCATGACCGACGCCGCTTTGCTCACCCGCATGATCATGGCCGGGCAAGGCAAGGCCCCGGCCGACCTCGTCATCCGCAATATCGGCCTGCTCGACGTCATCACCGGCGCCGTCACGACCACCGACATCGCCATCGTTGCCGACCGCATCGTGGGCACGCACGGCGCTTATGACGGACACCAGACGATCGACGGCACCGGCCGTTTCGCCGTACCCGGTTTCATCGATACGCATCTGCACATCGAATCCTCGCTGGTCACCCCGCTCGAATTCGACCGCTGCGTCCTGCCCTATGGCGTCACCACCGTGCTCTGCGATCCCCACGAGATCGCCAATGTTCTGGGCGCCGAGGGGCTCAAATACTTCCTCGACAGCGCCGAGCGCACCATCATGGATGTGCGGGTCAATCTCTCCTCCTGCGTGCCCGCCACGCCGTTCGAGACCGCCGGCGCACGGCTCGAAATCGAGGACCTCCTGCCTTTCCGCAACCATCCCAAGGTCGTGGGCCTGGCCGAAATGATGAACTTTCCGGGCGTGCTCAATGCCGATCCGGGGATTCTCGCCAAGCTCGTCGCCTTCCAGGATGGCCATATCGACGGCCATGCGCCGCTTTTGCGCGGGGAAGCGCTCAATGGCTATCTCGCCGCCGGCATCCGCACCGATCACGAGGCGACCAGCGCCGCGGAGGCCCGCGAAAAGCTCGCCAAGGGCATGGCCATCCTCATCCGCGAAGGCTCGGTCTCCAAGGACCTGAAAGCTCTCGCCGAAATCCTCGACGAGAACACCTCGAGCTTCGTCGCGCTCTGCACCGACGATCGCAATCCGCTCGACATTGCCGAGGAGGGGCATCTCGACAGTTCCATCCGCCGCCTCATTGCCATGGGCCGGCCAATGCACCACGTCTATCGTGCCGCCAGCCACTCGGCCGCCCGCATCTTTGGCCTCAAGGACCGCGGCCTCGTCGCCCCCGGCTGGCG
>CAMLKN010000082.1 GCA_946480655.1 uncultured Devosia sp.
CGCACCTCCATTTTGAAGTGCACCGCGCCGACAAGAGCATCGATCCCAAGCCCTTCCTCGATGCCGGCAAGCGCATACTCGCCATGCTGGGATAAGAACAACCCCCGTTGCGGCAGGAACTGGTTGCTCCGCCATCTCGGCGCCGCCCTCGGACTTGATCCGAGGGCCCGTTTCGAGCTGCGCTGCTCCGGATGGTGGCCCTCGGGTCAGGCCCGAGGGCGGACCGGTGGGCGTAGAACCGAAGTGCCCAATCAGCCCTCGGACGCCACGTCCGTAGCAACGCCGACGCGTTGGGCCAATGCGGCTTCCATGAACTCGTCGAGGTCGCCGTCCAGCACCACGGAGGGCTGGCCGCTTTCGACGCCGGTCCTGAGATCCTTGACCATCTGGTAGGGCTGCAGGACGTAGGAGCGAATCTGGTGGCCCCAGCCGATATCGGTCTTGTTGGCCGCCTGGGCATTGGCTGCCTCTTCGCGCTTCTGCAGTTCCATCTCGTAGAGACGGGATTTGAGCATGGCCATGGCCGTGGCTCGGTTCTTGTGCTGGCTGCGTTCCTGCTGGCACGCCACGATGATGCCCGAGGGCACGTGGGTGATGCGGATGGCCGAGTCCGTCGTGTTGACGTGCTGCCCGCCGGCACCCGAGGCGCGGTAGGTGTCGACCTTGAGATCGGCTTCGCGGATTTCGATCTCGATACTGTCATCGATCACCGGATAGACCCAGCAGCTCGAGAAGCTGGTATGGCGCCGGGCTGCCGAGTCATAGGGGCTGATGCGCACGAGGCGATGGACGCCGCTTTCGGTCTTGAGCCAACCATAGGCATTGTGCCCCTTGACGAGGATCGTAGCCGATTTGATGCCGGCTTCTTCGCCGTCATGCATTTCGAGCACTTCCACCTTCATCTTCCGGCGTTCGGCCCAGCGGGTATACATGCGCAAGAGCATGTTGGCCCAATCCTGGCTCTCGGTGCCGCCGGCGCCGGAGTGGATTTCGACATAGCAGTCATTGGCATCGACTTCGCCGGAGAGCAGCGTTTCGATCTGCGTGCGGCGGGCCGTCGCCTTGAGGTCGATCAGGGCCTGTTCGGCATCGCGCACGATGTCCTCGTCGCCCTCGGCTTCGCCCAGTTCGATCAGTTCGACATTGTCGGCGATCCCGGCTTCGAGCTCACGCACGGTCTTGACCGCAACGTCGAGCTCATCGCGCTCCCGCATGGTGACGCGGGCCTTTTCCGGGTCGTTCCAGAAATCGGGCGATTCAGTTTGCGCGTTCAGCGCGTCGAGACGGAGTTGAGCTGTATCCCAGTCAAAGATGCCTCCTCAGCAGGGTCAGAACCTGCTCGATTTCGGCGACGGTCTTTTCGATTTCCGTACGCATTTTGCTTCCTTGGTTTGTGGCGCCCCGTTTAGCGGAGCATGCCGCATGGATCAACCTTTGCGGCCGATTTTGGCAAAGCGCTTGATGGCGGTATCACGCTTGAGACGGGAAACGCGCGCGAGGAAGAAAACACCGTTGACCTGATCGATCTCGTGCTGGGCAACGCGGGCGGCAAAGCCGGTGAGGTCCAGTTCCACGGGGTGCCCAGCCTCGTCATCGAAGGCAATGCGGGCATTTTCCGGACGGATGACATCAACCTCGATGCCGGGCATGGAGACCGAGCCTTCCTTGCCGGACAGGTCGGGGCCGCTGGTCGCAACAATGCGCGGATTGTAGAGCAGCCGGTAGTCCCGGGTGACGGGATCGGCCAGGCTGACCACGGCGACCGGCGCGACCAGTCCGATATGGGCAGCCGCCAGACCATAGGCCGAAACATCCTCTGCCGCACGGAGCAGAGTCGCACCGATGGCGAGCAATTCATCATCCACTGCCCGCGTCGCCGCTGCAGCAACGAGCCGTGGATCGGGATAGAGAATGAAAGGTCTCACATCCGCGTTCATCTACGGGATTTTTCGTTCATGGACGGCATTTTTCTTGTTCATCTTGCAACTCCTGGCCCCTGCTGGTACGTCGGTTTCGGCTGGTCCCGTAGCTCAGCAGGATAGAGCACAGGATTCCTAATCCTGGGGTCGTGGGTTCGAATCCCGCCGGGATCACCAGTTCCCCAGCCCCGTCATGGCGACCGCAATCGCCTCCGCCGACAGCGGCCCATTGACGGTGACCTTGTGTCTCGCGAGGATGAAGCCGACTTCTGCCGCCTTGAGGGGCTGCGCGAGGTTTCGCGCATAGGCCCATAGGAAACCACCACAAAACGTATCTCCGGCACCGTTGGGATCGATGGCCACAAAGTCGGCGGCCGGGGGGCGGTGTGGCAGCGACTGAGTCGAGATTGCTCCGTTGCCACCCGTGCAGAGAGTGGCGCCGGCATGGTTACGCGCGACGATGAGCCAGTCAGACGCCAAGGCTCCGCCCATGGCTTTGAGCGCGTCCTCGCCGCCCAGAAGGGCGAATTCCTCGGCATTGAGATGCAGGATTCGGGTTTGCCGCAGCAGCGCTGCAAACCCTTCTCCACCCGGCGCAATCCAGGCCATGCCCGGATCGAGCGAGACCACCAGCGATGGCTTCAAAGCCCTTGATGCGGCTAAGATTTCGGCAATGAGACCGGGCGTGGCCGGATCGAGAAAGGAGGTAACATGGACGATGTCGCAGCGGGCGATTGCCGCAACCAGCTCGTTGCGGTTTGCGACCAGCCAGCTGGCAATCCCGGCATTTGCCCCCGTGGCGGTGAGGAGCGTGCGACCGGCAGGTTCGACCATGGCAAGACAGGTCGCGGGCGGCAGCGGCGAGACAGAAACGCCATGAGTTTCGACAGACCAGTCAGTGAGGGCCGCAAGGTGCGGCTGGATCCCGTCGAGAGAGCCGGCAATGCCGAAGAAGGCGAGGTCGAGTATGGCGTCGCGGTTGAGCAGCGCGACAACACGCGCGACGTTGAAGGCCGAGCCCCCGAGCCAGGTCGAGGCGCCCATGCGGGAGAGACGGTGAGCACCCGTCTGCGCAGCGTCATCGGACACGGGGGTCTCGACAAGCGGGGGTGCATCCAGGCCCAGGGTGGGCAGGAGAGTCGCCGCACGCTGTCGCACGACCACATCGCGATTCATTGCGCCCAGAAATCCGATTTTCACCATGGGCCGCTGGTAGCGCGGGTCATAGGTAGAGGCAAGCGGGAGCTCCGCAAGTCCCGGCAAGCCAGCCCACCGATTGGGCCCTTGCTACCATCATTGCCGGGTCGGGTGCCCCGAGACGGCCAGGGCCAGATCGGCTTCGAACCTCGTTCCCCCGTCGGAATGAAAGGCATAGGTGCCGCCCATCTGGGCGACGACACCGCGAACGAGGCGTAGGCCCATGCTGGTGGGTGCCTCTGGAACGGGCCCCATGCCGACGCCGTTGTCGGCCACAATCAGCCGGCACCGGCCGCCGCCCTTGTCGCGAAGGGTGACCGAGATCGTCCCCTGGCGGCCATCGGCAAAGGCATATTTGAGCGCATTGGTGACCAGTTCGCTGAGCAAGAGCGACAGAGGCGTCGCATGGTCGCGGTCGACCGGGGCATGGTCGAGGTCATACTCGATGGCGACGTTTGCTCCATAGGCATGGGCCACTTCATCCACCACGACCCGGACCAGGTCATGGGCGTCGATGTCTTCGTAGCGATCGTGCCGGTAGATGTGTTCGTGCATCGCCGCCATGGCGCTCAAGCGACTCTGGAGATCGATCTTGGCACCGGCGGGCATGTCCTGCATGCGCACGAGCGACTGAACGGACTGCAGGTTGTTCTTCACGCGGTGGTGGATTTCGCGGAACAGCATGACATTGGTTTCGTTGGCGGCCTCCAGCTCGGCCCGACGACGCGCATCACGTCGCATCAGTCGGTTGATCCAGATCCCGCCGCCAACCAGACCAAGCAGTATCGGCGCGGCGATGATCATGACGCTGATGATCGCCGTGCGCAGGCCTTCCCAGGTCTGGTTCGTCGCTATCGACGCCAGTGCAAGAATCTCCGTGCCGGGCACGCTGCGATAGCTCACGACGCGTGAAATGCCATCGACCGGAGACTCCTCGGAAAAATAGGTTCCGGCGTCTGCTTGGGGCAAGTGCTGGGTAATCAGGGGGTGAGCAGAAAGATCCGTCGCTTCGCTGACGCTCGGATAACGGGCCATCAAAAGGCCATCGCGCCGGACAATGCTGACGGTCGAGCCCGTGTCGAGGTCCAGATAGGACCAGAATGACTGCATGAGCGCGTCGCTGAACGACACCATGATGGCGCCGGCGAAGTCGCCGTTGCGGGTGATCCGCTTGGAAAAGACGAAGATGTTCTCGCCGGTCAGGCGGCTGACCAACAGACCCGAAGTGTAGAAGGGCGCGCCATCCCTCAGGGCCGTGAAATATTCCCTGTCTGCCACATTCACGGATGCGGCGCCCGGGACCGTGGCGAACAAGGTATTGGCGTCGGCATCGATGATGTAGACGTCGATATCGTCAGGCAGCCCCTCCACCGCAGCCTCAAGAACGGCGCTGTCGGAGGTGAGGGATGGCCCCAGAACGGCATCGATGCGGCGCAGGGTCTGATTGGCGACCTGCGCCACCCAGCCGGCATTGGTCGCCACCACCTGGGCGGCGGCCTGTGATCGCTCCTCGAGACGCAGACGGGTCTGTCCGATCGCCTGGAAAACGAAATAGGCAAAGATGCCGGCAAAGACTGCAATGCAGAGGGTCACGAAGGCAACTGCCACCGATGCGGCCCGCACCTCACGCGAACGAACTTCCCTACCCTCAGCCAGTATCGCCTCCCCCACAATGCTGCCCTTTTTTGCAGGCTTTCGTTGCCGCGCAAAGCCTTATTGGCGTTGAGCCGTGGCGAGCTAACGCGCGAGGGTCAATTTGGCTGCACTGCGACGCGATTTGCGCATCGCAAGTGCCCGTTAACATGGCGGAAGGTGGCGCATGGTAAAGCCCAGCCCTCCGGCTGCCCCGAAAGGACAGACATGACCAAACTTAACCCCTTGCTGACGGCTGCATCGCTCGCCCTGGTGCTGGCGGGATGCTCATCGTTTGGCGGCCCGAGCTCGCCTGGCGCCCTCTCGGCCGGGCTTTCGGCCCGCATGGACCAGCCCAATGCCACGCTCGACAGCCAGCAGGCCATCGATCTTATCAATGCCTATCGCGCCACGCGTAACATGCCGCCGTTGATGGCCGATGCCGGACTCAACGGCACCGCGCAGGCACTCGCCAATCAATATGCCCAAACGGGCACGGCCCCCACCAAGCCGCAGAACCTCGCGCAGATGAAGCTCAGCGCCGGCTATGCAACATTCGCCGAGACTTTCTCGGGCTGGCGCAACAACGCCGCCGACGCCGTCGGACTGGCCGCTCCCGCTACCAAGGCCGGCGTTGCAGCCGCCTACAATCCTGGATCAAGCTACGGCATCTATTGGGTGCTGGTCCTTGGCAATTGATCCGAACACGATCGACGCCAGGGGGCTCAAATGCCCCCTGCCCGTGCTCAAGCTCGAAAAACGGCTTGCACAGGTAACCGCCGGCACCGAGATCATTGTGCTTGCCACCGATCCCATGGCCAAGATCGACATTCCTCTTCATTGCCGCCAGAACGGCCATGCCTGTCATCAGGAAACGACCGTCGACGCCATGCGGTTCGTGATCGTCAAGGCTGGCGATCGGGCACCCTAAAGATCGGCCGGGCGGGGACGCGGCAGGTCAATGTTGAGACCACCGACGGGTATGCCGGGCCGCAGGACATCGGCAATTGCCGCGCTTTCGACCGGTGCCGGCGTGCTGAACATCGGCACATGCGCAGGACGCGGGCGGGGCAAGGCGATGCCCGTGCGCACGCGACCAAGATCAATCGCCGTGTATTCGGCGGGAACAAGGTCGGCCGTCAGGTAGCTCGGCTGGTCTTCGAGCCCCATGGGGAAGGCCGCGTCCTGGGCCGCGACATAGGCCTTGGCATCCTTGCCGCAGATCAGCGGACGCATATCGACCGGCGCAGCGCCGATGGCGTTGGGCAACGTCAACACGGTCTGTCCGGTTGACGAAAGGCGGCCGTTGAAGGCGTCGAGGAAAAGGCCGGCGGCGCGCTCATTCCGCTCGCGCGCCGACGATCCGCCCAGCACAACCGCCAGCAAACGCCGGCCATTTCGATCAGCGGTGGCGACAATGTTGAGCCCCGAGGCACAGACATAGCCTGTCTTCATGCCATTGGCGCCGACGAAGCCTTCCAGGAGACCGTTGTTGGATTCGAGGCGTGCCTTGCCCAGCTTGACCACGCCGGTGGCGAACATGGGCATGTATTGGGGGAAAGACTGCTCGATATAGAGCGCAATGATCGCCAAGTCGCGTGCGCTGGTCACCTGGGCCGCATCGTGCAGGCCATGTGGATTGACGAAGTGGGTGGCCGTAAGGCCCATGCGCTGGGCGGCGTTATTCATCATGGCGACGAACTCGGCCTCGCTGCCACCAACCGTCTCGGCAATGGCCACGGCGATATCGTTGGCCGACTTCACAACCAGAATGTAGAGCGCGTCCTTCAGGCTGACCGAGCTGTCGATCTCCAAGCCTGATTTGCTGGGAGCCTGGTTAAAGGCATTTCGCGAAATGGTGACCGGCGTGTCCAGTGTTACCGTGCCCTTGGCCAGTTCCTCGAAGACGACATAAGCGGTCATCAGCTTGGTCAGCGAGGCCGGGTGCCATGGCTTACCGGCGTCCTGGGCATAGAGCACTTCAAGGGTCGAGCGGTCGACGACGAGAAGTGGATTGGCCCATGCCGGTACCAAACCGGCAAAAGTCAAAATCAGGACGAGAACGAGACGGCGGACAAACGGCAAGAGTGGACGACTCCGGTTCGGACGGGCTGGAATGGCGCCCCTCTTAGCAGCCACATCCGTCGATCTCAAGAAAGCGAGGCGGCCCTGACAGCCATGTGAAGGTGCTGACAGGACCTGTCAGCGCTCGGAAGGAAGGTGCAATTCCCGACGAAGGAGACAAAAACATGACGACACTGGTGACGATCCTCACCCCTGGTTACGCAGATTGGGAAACCGCACTGCTCAATGCCGGCGCGCGCGACTATTACCGGCTTGAAACCCGCTTTGCCACGCCCGGAGGCGAGGCGGTGACATCGGCTGGTGGGCTCAAGGTGTTGCCGCACCTGGCGGTCGAAGACATCGAGGTCGACCGGGTGGATGCCATCCTGGTCAATGGTGGGAATGCCTGGTCAACCCAGGACTATCCAGACCTGTCCGACCTGCTGCGCTCGGCATACGCCGCTGGAAAGACGGTCGGCGGAATCTGCGACGGGGTGATGGCGCTGGCCCGGGCGGGATTGCTCGACAGCGTTCGCCACACGGCCAATGGGCCGGAAAGCCTGCCCGGGACGGGTTACGGCGGCGCGGCCTATTATGTCGGCTCGCCCCGTGCAGTGCTGGACAGGCGCATCGTTACCGCACCGGGCACCGCTCCCATCAGTTTCATGGGCGCGGTGCTGGAGTCACTCGGACTGCGCAATGGTGACCTCGACTTCTACCTTGGTCTCTACGCGGCCGAGCACCAGGCCGCATAGAATCCCCGTCAGACGGGCAGCATCAGCGTCGTTGCCCGGCTGATAGAGGCCGAAAGGGGCAGGTCAGCCGAAGACTGGCCGACGCGGATGGTAAAGCTGCCGGCCTCCACCAGCCAGTGACGGGCCGCCTCGCGATACCAGGCGAAGGCGCGAGCCTCGAGCACCAGGGTGATCGAGCGGGATTCGCCGGGCGCCAGGCGGACCTTTTCGAAGGCCTTCAGTTCCTTGGCCGGGCGCGGCTCGGTGGACTTGTCGTCGCCCACATAGAGCTGGACCACCGTGGAGCCCGCCCGTTCACCTGTATTGGTGGCGGTCAGCGAGACCACGAGCCTTCCGTCGCTCTCGAAGCGCGAGTCGTCGACAGCGAGGTCGGAGAGCGCGAAGCTGGTGTATCCCAGACCAAAGCCGAAAGGATAGAGCGGCGTCATGCCTATCCGGTCATAGTGCCGGTAGCCGACGAAAATACCCTCCTCGTAGCGTACCTTGCCTTCAAGGCCGGGATAGACTTCGCGGTCCTGGCTGTGGGCGGGATTGTCGGCCCAGCGGACCGGGAAAGTCTGCGGCAGGCGGCCGCCCGGTTCTGCGGCACCGGTGAGAACGTCGGCAATGGCATTGCCGGCTTCCTGGCCCGGATACCAGGCCTCGAGGATTGCGGCGACCTTGTCGGCCCAGGGCATTTCCACCGGGCCACCAGTCTGGAGCACGACGATAGTGCGGGGATTGGCCGCTGCTACGGCCTCGACCAGCTCGTTCTGGCGGCCGGGCAGGACGATGCCGTCAAGGTCGCTGCCTTCGGTATCCCATTCCCCATTGCGGCCGATGAAAACGACCGCGGTCTCGGCGGCGCCGGCGGCGGCCGCGGCCTCGGCAATCGCCTCATCACCCAGTGGGCGGCCGATACCGCAGGCGAAAGCTGCCAGGCCCAGTGTGGCAACGTCCTTGGTAGCGAACTCGATCACGACATCGTGGGCACGCCCAGCTTCCAGGTTCACGAGGCCCACAACCTCGTCACAGCCCTCCTCGAAGAAGGTGCGCCCCTTGGTCCAGTTGGTCCAGGCGTCGGCCACGAGCCTGCCATCGACAAAGACCTTCGCAAATCCGGCGGAATAGATGCCGACGCGGTGCATGCCGTTTGCTTCCGGCGTGAATGTGCCGCGAATGCGGGCCGAGAAATGCAGCGCATCAACCTTGCCATCGGCCACCTGACCAATCCAGAAGGCCTGGGTCTCCTCCATGGGGGCGACATGCACGGGTTCGCCCGACAGGCCCTGATTAGCGAAATATTCGACGCTCAAGGCGCCGCGCAGGACCGGCTCGAAACGGTGATTGGTGCAGCCGTGAGCATAGCTCAGGCGATCCTCGCCCAGGGCCGAAACGAGTCCTTGCCACGGGGAGATGCGATAATGGGCGTTCAATTGGGCGGAGCCGCCACCCATGATCTGCGCCGTCTTGGCATTGGGGCCAATCACAGCGATTTTGCCCTGCCCCGAGAGCGGCAAGATCCTCTCATTCTTGAGCATCACAGTCGCCGCAGCCCCGGCTCGGC
>CAMLKN010000083.1 GCA_946480655.1 uncultured Devosia sp.
CGCGCCAGCTTTCGGGCGGCCAGCGCCAGCGCGTCGCCATGGGCCGCGCCATCGTGCGCAACCCGCAGGTCTTCCTGTTCGACGAGCCGCTCTCCAACCTCGATGCCAAGCTGCGCGTCGTCATGCGCGGCGAGATCAAGGCGCTGCACCAGCGGCTCGGGGTCACCACCGTATACGTCACCCATGACCAGGTTGAAGCCATGACCATGGCCGACCGCATCGTGGTGATGAATGGCGGCAAGGTCGAGCAGATCGGCGCACCGCTCGATCTCTATGACCGGCCGGCAAACCTGTTCGTGGCCGGGTTCATCGGCTCGCCATCCATGAACTTCATCCAGGGGACGATCACCGGCGACGGCTTCGTTGCCGGTGACGTGATCCTGCCGCTGGCCGAAACCGGCATGGTCGGCACCCGGGCAACCTATGGAATCCGACCCGAGCACTTCGCGCTCACCGAGAGCGGGTTGCCGGCAACGGTAACGCTGATCGAACCGATGGGGTCGGAAACACAGGTCACCATGGTGCTGGGCGGTCATGCCGTCATTGGCGTGTTCCGGGAGCGCCTCGCGGTGCGGCCGGGCGAGACCATCCATGTCCGACCCGAACCCAATGCCATCCATCTCTTCCATGCCGAAACAGGCGCCCGGATCAACTGATGTATCCCGAGACCAAGCTCTACAAGTCCCTCACCACCGGCGAATTCCCCATCATCGTGTCGCTGGCGCGTCACGACCTGGACCTGGCCAAAGCTGCGCTCGATGGCGGCGCATATGCGCTCAAGACCCATCTCAACGCCTATCATCGCGCCACCGGCGCGACCTTCGGCAGCTTTTCCGACGAGCGCCCATTCTTCGAGGCACTGTCCCGGCTAGGATGCCCCCTGCTGGTCATGGCGGGCCAGGAAACAGTGCCCACCGCCGAGGAAATGGACGCCCTCGCTGACCTTGGCTTTGAAGGCTTCAATGTCTATGTCGACCACATGCAGCCGCACCTTCTGGCTTCGCGCCTTCGACCGATGCCGGCGCTCTCCTCGACCAGCACGCCGCAGGACGTGAAGGAGATCGCTTCCCTGCCCGGCTGCATTGTGGAAGCCTCGATCATGCCCTTCGAGCGATACCGCACCGCCATGACCGATGGGGACCTCGCACGCTATGCGGCAGTGGTCGACGCCATAGACGTGCCGGTTATTGTTCCCAGTCAGCTCGCGCTGACGCCGCAGGATGTGAAGTGCTTGCGTGAAGTGGGGGTTGCCGCGCCGCTGATGGGAGCCATTGTCACCGGCGACACGCCGCGATCCATGCATCAATCTGTAAGGCAATTTGCCCAATGATACCGCTCCCCCCCAACACCCAGGCAGCAGGCGCCCATGCCAACAGGCAGTCAGCAATCGATTGACATCAAGTGGTCAGGCGGCCCCGCCCCAGGGCCACCAGTCTTTGACATTAGACTTGTCACTGGCCGAGCAAAAACCAGATGCTCGGTTTGTCGTGGGACCCGAGTTTGGACTACCGGGCTGCGGTATTTTCCGGGGGTAGCGACTCGGGATCCGGCCGGGTCGAGCCCACCAACTCGAAGACACGTATGCCATATCGGAACCGGCTCGGCATCGTTCACTGAGGGCTCGCGGAGGCCTTATGGCGCTGCAGAGTGCTCCAATCTGACGCGTGACTCCTTTCGCGGGGATGGCAGCTCACTCGATAACCTGTTTCTCCTCGGCCGCCAGTCCAAGAGCAATGGAGTGAAGTCGATCTTGAAGAAGCCGCATCTGGGTGATGTCACTCTGGAGGCCAATATAGTGAGTTATCCTACCGGAAGGGTCGGCCACGGGTTCCAGAGAAAGTCGATTCCAGAAGGAGGTGCCGTTCTTGCGGTAGTTGAGCACGTCGATGAGAAGAGATTCGCCATTCTCGATTGCCGCCCTCATCCGCGCCACTGAGTCCGGGCTCGTGTGGGGACCTTGGAGGAAGCGACAGTTCCGTCCGATGACGTCCTTGCGCTCATAGCCGGTCATTTTTTCGAAGCCCTTGTTCACGTAGACAAGCGGAGCACCGGGGGTTCGCACATCCGATAGCGTCAGAGCCTGGCTCGAGGGATCAAGCTTCGGGTCGTGAATTTTATGTTCGACAAGAGCATGTTTGATTAGCGTCATCGTTCCCCGAGAATTTGATGCACTCACAAACATAGTCCGCCCCGACCGAGACAGCAAACCGCCCGTGCGCTCCAACATGGAGTGCGCTCCGGATCAGCCGTGCGCCAAGTGCCGCACTGCCTTTCTTCGGGACAAGATTGAACCAAAAGACCCGCCGAAGCTTTAGTGGCAGAGCGTCGGCCGTTCGGCTGAGCGAGGGCGTCCATGCTGAATCGTCGCGTCTCCATTTCTGGCCGCAGGTCCATTTTTCCGCTGGAAGCGATAGGCTCCTTCGCCCTCGTGGCGGCGCTGCTTTATTTCGGCGCGGGCATCATCGTCCCCCTGGTCCTCGCGATCCTTCTTGCCTTCGCGCTCACGCCGCTTGTGACCTGGCTCAACCGACGGCTGCACCTGTCCGATACCTTTGCGGTGATCCTGAGCGTGGTGGCTGCGGTCCTTGTCCTGGCCACGCTTGCCTCCGTGGCGGGCCTGCAATTGGCCCGGCTGGCACAGGAACTGCCGCGCTACCAGGAAGTGGTGCTGGCCAAGCTCGAGACCGTGCAGGAACAGTTCGGGGGCAGCGCCATCCTGGACCGGCTCAATGCCACGATAGAAGCGTTCGGCGAGCGGATGAACGTCGACGCAGTCGAAGATGGGGCGGCCGGCCGCCCGGTCCCCGTCGTGATCTCGAACGAAGCCGCGCCGCTCGGCCTGCTGACGTCGGTGCTCGGGTCCATCATCGGGCCGGTGGCGACAGTGGCCATCGTGACCGTCTTCCTGATCTTCCTGCTGCTCGGCCGTGCGGACCTGCTTGACCGGTTCATCCGGCTCGTCGGTTCGCGTGACTATGCCCGCGCCAACATCGCCCTGGCCGATGCCAGCACGCGGGTGGGGCGTTACCTTCTGGTGCAGCTGGCGGTCAACTGCACCTACGGGCTGATCTTCGGCCTGGGCCTGTGGCTGATCGGCGTGCCAAGCGCGGTCCTCTGGGGACTGCTGATCGTGGTCTTCCGCTATATTCCGTTCATCGGCGCCCTGATCATCGCAATCGTCCCCTTCGCCCTGGCCTTTGCCGTGGACCCGGGGTGGAACATGCTGATCCTGAGCGTTGGGCTCTTTCTGGTGCTCGACCTGACGACCGCCAATGTCGTCGAACCCCGGCTCTATGGGTCCAGCACCGGCGTCTCGCCGATCGCCATCCTGCTCTCGGCCATGTTCTGGGCTACGCTTTGGGGGCCGATCGGTTTGATCCTGGCGACGCCGATGACGGTCTGCCTCGTCGTGATCGGCCGTCACCTGCCCCAGCTTCAGTTCCTGGAGACCCTCCTGGGGAGCGAGCCGGTCCTGCTCCCCCAGGAACAGCTCTATCAGCGCCTTCTCAAGGGCGACACGCAGGGCGCGGTGGATATCGTGGAGGAGTTCCTGCTCGAACACGACAAGCTTGCCCTGGTGGAGGACGTGGCCTTGCCCGCCCTGCGCCTGGCCACCATCGAGCTGACCGACCGGCCCGAAGCGCTGGAACAGCGTCGGCAGCTGATGACGTCGCTCGAAATGGTGTTCGAGGAACTGGGGGACATGGAGGCACCCGAAGGGCCGGCCGTGCTTCTTGTCGGCGGGCGGACGGAGTTCGATGCAGCGGCGGCAAGGCTCGTTGCCCTGCTCCTCGCGGACGAAGGCGTGCCGGCGCGCATATTGCCCCCTCTGGCCATCCACCCCGAGGCCATTGGCAAGCTCGCCCTGGGCGATGTGGTCAGTGTTGGGATGGTGTTTCTGGGCTCCGACATCAGGGCGCATGCACGCTATGTGTCGCGGCGACTGCGTCGGCAGCACAGTGACCTGCCGCTTCTGGCCTGTGCCTTCGGCGAACCAGTGGACGGGGAGAGTGCCGAGAGGCTTCACCTGCAGGCCATCCATCGCAATGCTGCCGAGGCGGTCCGAAGCCTGGCAGAGACCTGGCAGCAGCAGCATCTTTCGCGCGCGGCGCCCAAACGGAAACGCTCCAAGCGTGAAGACGCCTTGCTGACGGCAGAGCTGACGGAGATCGCCGGCGAATTCGGCGTGCCGGTGGCAAAGATCAACCTGCTCGATGACGAGCGCCATCTTGCCGAGGAGGATGCCCACCAGTTGACCGAGCTTGTCGCCGGTTCGGGGGAGCCTGTGATCCTCTCAGCGGGGATGGAAGACGAGCGCTTGCGGCGCAACGCCTATCTGCAGGCCAATGGCATTCAGTTCTATGTCGCCGTGCCCCTCACCCTGTCTTCGGGTGAAACGGTCGGAGCGCTTGCTCTGCTTGGCTATGAAAAGCAGGAGCTGCCGCCCGAAGTCCTGGACCGGCTGCAGGAGCGCGCCCGGGACCTGGTTCGGCGTTTTGGGGACGTGGTGCCCCAGTCCGCGACGGCCGGGTCCTTGCCTGGCGCCGCAAGCGGAAAGGTCATCCGGACATGACCGGCAATGCTCATTCAAACCCGCGCCGGCGATCACTTTTTGCTCATGAGACCGCAATGCCGCCTCACTTCCCCGGAAACCGGTCGCTGCATGGGCGCAAAGGTGTTAGCCCCATCAGGAACCGTCACTGCAGGACAAGACATGGCCAAGCGTAAGACTGCCAAGCTGATTTCTACCGGCATTGCCGGGCTGGACGAAATCCTCAGGGGCGGCCTGCCGGCGTCCAACCTCTACATGCTGCAGGGCGCCCCGGGTGCGGGCAAGACCACCGCGGCTTTGCAGTTCCTCAGGGCCGGCGTGGAAGCGGGCGAGCGCTGCATCTATGTCAGTCTCTCCCAGACAGCGGCAGAACTCGAATCCATCGCCAACTCACATGGCTGGACCATGGACGGCATCCGGATAGAGGAGCTGTCGGCGTCCGACGCGGTGAACGGGGCGGCCGACCAGACCATATTCCAGACAGCCGAATTGCGGCTCGACGAAACCCGCCAAGCCATCGAGCAGGCGATCGACGAGTACAAGCCCAGCCGGCTCGTCTACGACTCCCTGCTCGAAATCCGGCTGATCACCGGCGACACGCCGCGCTTCCGACGCGAACTGATTGGTTTCAAGGCCTTTCTCGCCAAGCGCAATGTCGTTGCGCTGCTGCTCGATACCCAGGATCGGCAGGGCAATAATGGCGAGGAGGTCGAAGGGATCGCTCATGGCGTGATCCGCTTTGACAAGTCGCTCGAGGACTATGGCGCGGTGCGTCGGCGTATCGAGGTGAGCAAGATGCGCGGTGTTCCCGTCGCTGACGGCTACCATGACATGGCCATCAGGGAAGGCGAGGGCGTGGTGGTGTTTCCACGCATCGTGGCCGGCGCCCCAGTCGAAAAGACCAAGCCCGAACTGATAAAGTCGGGGGTTGCGACGCTTGACGAGATGTTCGGGGGTGGCCAGGAGTCCGGCACGATCACCCTGGTCATCGGTCAGTCGGGCACCGGCAAATCCACCATGGCCTCGCTCTATTCCACCGCCGCGCTGGAGCGGGGCGAAAGCGTGGCCTTGTTCCTGTTCGAGGAGCGTCTGGAGACCTTCTTCCGCCGCTCCGAGGGCCTGGGCATGAACCTTAGGCCCTTCTACGAGAAGGGCCAGCTTATTATCCGCGATTTCAATCCCAACGAGATATCTCCGGGGGAGTTCGCGCAGATCGTGCAGACCATCGTCACCACGGACCATAGCCGTGTGGTGGTGATCGACAGTTTCACGGGCTATCTCAATTCGCTCCCCCATCGCGACAAGGCGGTGCGCGATATCCAGTCCCTGCTCAAATACCTGGCCCGGGCCGGAGTGCTGACGATCCTGATCGTCGCCCAGCATGGCCTCCTGGGGCATAATGTGGGGATTGATGTCGATGTCAGCTTTCTGGGCGACACAGTGCTGCTGCTGCGACTGAGCGAGCATGACGGTCGCCTCCGGCGCAACATTACCGTCGTCAAGAAACGGCACGGCCCCCATGATCTGGATGTCCACGAGCTGTTCATCGAGGGCTCCGGCGTCACCGTCGTGCCCTACAACCCGCTCCCAGACTCGTGACCGAGCGCGAGCCACGGCATGAAGGGTCCGGTCTGGATCATGTGCTGATCCTGGCGCCTTATCGCAGGGATGGGGACTATCTGGCTCGGCTGCTGAGCGAGCACGACATCGCTGTAAGCATTGGCACCGGGGCGGAGGAACCGGGCGCGATGTTCGCGACGGACCCCGGGGTGCTCGTGGCAACGCACGAAGCGCTCTCGCCGGCTATCGTGGCCTCGGTTGCCGACTACCTGGCCAGCCAGCCACCATGGTCGGAAATGCCCATCCTGGTGCTACTGGACCGCGCATCAAGGCCGGACCAGGTCAGAGCGGAACTTGGTCGCGCCTGGCCGCGTTCGCGGCAGATCTTCTATCAGAGACCCGTCGCCGCCGTGGAGCTGATCAGCGGCGTCCAGTCGGCGCTTCTCGCCCGTTGGCGGCAGCGGGACGTACGCGATCACATCGTGCGGGAAATGGAACTGCGGCGCGAACTCAACCATCGGGTCAAGAATATACTGGCCAGCGTGACCTCGATTTTCGAGATGACCAGGCGGGGTGCCACCGGGATCGATACTTTCACTGAGGATTTCCGCGGGCGCCTGCGGGCCCTGGAGAAGGTGCACTCGGCTGTCTTTCACGCTGGGGTCGGCGTCGTGTCGATCGCCGAAGTCGCGACATTGACCTTCGAGCCTTATCGGCTGGCGGGCCGGGAGCGCATCCATGCCGAAGGGCCCGACATTGGTCTGCAGGGAGAGGCCGGCACCACCCTGGCCCTGTGTCTGCACGAGCTGGCGACCAATGCCATCAAATATGGATCGCTGTCGCGACCAGAGGGAGAGGTCCGGCTGCGCTGGGCCGTTTCCGACGACAGCGAACCCGAGCTGGCCCTCACCTGGAAAGAGGCAGGGGGACCGCCCGTGGCGGAACCGAACCGCCAGGGCTACGGCACACGATACGTGCGCACCGCCCTGACGGCGCTCTTCGGGCGCCCGCCGGTCATGTCGTTTGAAAGCGACGGCCTGCGTTGTGACGTCAGCGGCCCATTGCTGCGAGTGACGGGCAACTTATAGGGGCCAGCCGAGTTGTGCTTCTCATCGAACCGCAGCCGGGACCCCATGCGCATACTTTATCTCGAGGACAATCCTCTGCTCGCATTTCATGTCGAGCAGATGATAGAGGACACCGGGCATACCAGCGCCGGGTCCCTCGCCAGCTTTTCAGAGCTCAAGGAGGCCTTTGCGTCGCTCCAGTTCGATGCAGCGCTGGTCGATATCGACCTGGCCGATGGCCCGACCGGACCGGATGCGGCGGCGTGGCTTCATACCCGCGGCATCCCCGCACTTTTTGTCACGGGACAGGGCCAGGTCGCGGCACAACACACCGATGTCTCCCTGGGCTGGATAGAAAAGCCGATCTCGGCGACCGATTTCGCGAGCAAGGTCGAGCTTCTTTGTGCGACAGTCTCGGCGCGCCGCTGAATTGACCGCATTTGGGGAACAGCCTTCGATGGGCGCGGACCAGCAGGGCCAGGGAGGCGATGGCGGACCGACTGTGCACCGGATGGAAACGGCATTGGCTTCTGATCGCGGATCGGAAATCGCGGCCCTGGCAGAGGACTCCCCGGCAATGCTGTGGAGAGGCAATGCATCGGGACGCTGCGTCTATCTCAACGCGCGCATGCGGGAGTTCTGGGGCCTGACGATTGACCAGTGCAGCACGTTCGACTGGTCGACGAGCTTGCTGGAAGAAGATCATGAGGCCGTGTTCGGTCCGTTTGGGCAGGGCATGACATCTCAACAGGCCTTCGAATGCGAGGGGCGCTACCGGCGTGCAGATGGCCAGGTGCGTGTCCTGCGCACCCGCGCGACCCCTTACCTCGACGCACACGGCCAGTTCGCCGGCATGATCGGTGTCAACGAAGACATGACCGAGCTGCGCCAGGCCGAGAGAAGCCTCGAGCAGGCGATGGCAAAGCTTCAGGAGACCACGGATCACCACAGGGCCGTTGCCGACCGCTTAAGTTTGGCCACCACGATTTCGGGGCTCGCAATGTCCGAGCACGACCGGGATCTTCGCTACACTTGGTCACATAACGTTACGGGCGATCCGATCGGCCTAACGCCTAGCGAGGCCTTCGGCGAAGAGATCGGACGCGAGCTCGAAGACATTCTGCGTTCAGGCTTGTCGGAGCCCCAGTCGCGCGAACTTGAGCTCAATGTTGGAGGCAGTCCAATCTGGCTGGCCGTGCAGACAGTGCCTTTGTCCCGACCGGACGGCGCCGCTAGTATCGTGGCCAGCGCCCTCGACATCACCCACCGCAAGCAGAACGAACAGAAGCTCGAAGTCCTTGCGAGGGAGCTGTCCCATCGCGTCAAAAATGTCTTTGCCCTGGTACAGGCGATTGTCCGGCAAAGCGCGCGTTCGGGTGGCGTGTCCGAAGATTTCCTTACAAGTCTTGATGCCCGCCTCGTTTCGTTAGCACGCGCCCAAGATGCGCTGCTTGAAAACAATTCTAGGAACGCCGTCCTGTCCGAATTGCTCTCAGCTCAGGTGTCCCATTTAAGTGGGGTGCGGCTCCAGGGTCCCGCTTCCACCGTTGTGCCCGCCCAAGCAGCACCTTACGTGGCTCTGGCAGTCCACGAGCTTGGAACCAATGCAACCAAATATGGGAGCTTGAGCGTGACGGATGGCTGGGTCGAACTTTCCTGGAGTGAAGCCGAAGAGGGCTCGATTTGCTTAGAGTGGCGTGAGCACGGCGGACCGAGGCGGTCATCCCAGCTGGGCAATGGGTTTGGTACGCAGCTCCTGACGCGTTTGTTCTCCGGCGCCACAATGGGCGAAGCCAATTTGTGTTTCGGCGAGACCGGACTGATTTGGCAGGCGAGGATACCTCCAGCGACACAATAGGGAGTTGGTGACGGAGCC
>CAMLKN010000084.1 GCA_946480655.1 uncultured Devosia sp.
ATGCCCAGCCTTCCCCAGGACAAGCTCGACGCCCTCGAAACCCGCTTCCAATATATCGAGGCGGCGCTGTCGGGTGGTGCCAGCCCTGATGAGCTGGCCAAGCTCTCCAAGGAGCATTCGGACCTCTCCGAAATCGTCGGCCAGATCAGTGCCTATAAGAAGGCCCAGCGTGACCGTGCCGAGGCCGTGGGCCTGCTCAAGAGCGGCGACAAGGATATGGCCGAAATGGCCCAGGCCGAGATCGAAGATCTCGACGGCACGCTCGAACAGCTCGAACAGTCCATCCGTATCCTGCTCCTGCCTAAGGACGAGGCCGACGAAAAGTCGATCATCCTCGAAATCCGCGGCGGCACCGGCGGCGATGAGGCCGCACTCTTTGCCGGCGACCTGTTCCGCATGTATGAGCGCTATGCCTCGATCCGCGGCTGGAAGGTCACGGTGATGGAAGAGAGCCCCGGCGAAATGGGGGGCTTCAAGGAAATCATCGCCAATGTCTCGGGCAAGGGCGTCTATGCCCGCATGAAATTTGAATCGGGCGTGCACCGGGTGCAGCGCGTGCCGGCCACCGAGGCGCAGGGCCGCATCCATACCTCTGCTGCCACCGTCGCCGTGCTGCCGGAAGTGGAGGACATCGATATCGACATCCGCAACGAGGATATCCGCATCGATACGATGCGTTCCTCGGGCGCCGGCGGCCAGCACGTCAACACCACCGACTCGGCCGTGCGCATCACCCACCTGCCCACGGGCCTTGTGGTCACCTCCAGTATGAAGAGCCAGCACCAGAACCGCGCCGAGGCGATGCGCGTTCTCAGGGCCCGGCTCTACGAAATCCAGCGCGAGGAGCGCGACAGCGCCCGCTCGGCGGATCGCAAGAACCAGGTGGGTTCGGGCGACCGGTCCGAACGCATCCGCACCTATAATTTCCCGCAGGGCCGGGTCACCGATCACCGCATCAACCTGACGCTCTACAAGCTCGACAAGGTCATTACCGGGGAGGCCCTGGACGAATTGATCGAGGCGCTCATCACCGAGAACCAGGCTGCGCAGCTGGCGGCCATGGAGCAGGTCAACTGACCGAACCCGTCAGCATTGGCGCGCTCTGGCGCGGCTGGCGCGATGTGCTGACCCGGCTCGGGTTCGAAACGGCCGCGCTCGACGCCAAATTGCTCACCAGCCATGCCCTGGGCCTTGATGCCCTCGCCCTGGCCACACGCGAGCAGGACAGTGTAGCCGATACCGATGCCGCTCGCGTGGCGGATCTTGTGCAACGCCGGATGAGCGGCGAATCGGTGGCGCGGATCATCGGCTTCCGCGAGTTCTATGGCCTGCCCTTCCGCCTGAGCCCCGCAACGCTGGAGCCGCGCCCCGATACCGAGCTTCTGGTCGACTTGGCCATCAAGGCGCTCCCCCAGGATGGGCGCTTGCTCGACCTGGGCACTGGCACGGGCTGCATTCCCGTCGCCATTCTCGCCAACCGGCCCGATGCATCGGGCGTGGCAACCGATCTCAATCCCGATGCGCTGGTCATGGCGCGTGCGAATGCGGAGCGGAATGGAGTCGCAGACCGGCTGGAATTTGCCCAGGGCAACTGGTTCGAGGCGCTGAGGCCGCCAGCGGGCTCGATTGAACTCCTCCCCCCTGGCGGGGGAGGTTGGGTGGGGGGGCGCCACGCGCACCCAGCCAGGTCAGCCCCCCACCCCAACCCTCCCCGCGAGGGGGAGGGAGCTGCATCGGGACTGTTCGACCTCATCACCTCCAACCCGCCCTACATAACCAGCGCCGTGGTCGAGACCCTTGCCCCCGAGGTCAGGGACTTCGATCCGCGCCTGGCGCTCGATGGCGGACCGGACGGACTCGCGCCTTATCGGATCATTGCCGCCGAGGCAGAACGATACCTGGCGCCGCGTGGTCTTGTGCTGGTCGAGATCGGTTACGACCAGGGCCCCGCCGTTGCTGATCTCTTCGCCCTCCATGGATTTGCCGACATTGTCCTTCACAAGGACCTCAATGGCCTTGACCGTGTGGTCGAGGCGCACCACTTGAAGGACACGTAAGCCGGCCGGTTAAGACAAAGCGCAATTAGTGCTGGTCAAATCCGAGCGAAGCGGCTAGTTTGCCGGTGCTGGCAATGGCGCATCATGAGCGCCGCGGCGATTACACCCGATCCAAAATGTATGTAGCTGCAGGTGCAGCGCGGTTCCGGCGGGCCGGGACGACGCGAGGGACGGGACGGACTTTTCCGGGTCGCTGCCGACAGCATTCGGTCTTCATGAAGCCAGACCATTCCCCGCACGGTGCGTATTGATCACCGCCGGGGTCACGGGCCGGATCGGGCCATCTCGTACCGATCGACCCCCTGATGTGACGCTTAACTTTTAGAGTTAGACAAAGCGACCCGATGAGACCTAACCAGAACAAGAACCGGCAGCGCGGCCGGAACGGCGGACGCAAACATGTCAATCCGCTGTCGCGCAACTATGAGAGCAACGGTCCGGACGTGAAGGTGCGCGGCAACGCCGCCCATATCGCCGAAAAATACCTGCAGCTGGCCCGCGATGCCCAATCCTCGGGCGATTCGGTAATGGCCGAAAACTACCTGCAGCATGCCGAGCACTATTTCCGCATCGTTTCCTCCGCCCAGCAGGCCATGAACGGCCCGCGCGATGGCCAGGGGGACGAGGTCGATTTCGACGATGATGCCAACGACGTCAATTCCCGCTTCTCCTCGCCCCAGCCGGTGCATATCCAGCAGCAGAGCAATGAGAACGAGAGCGATGCCGGCGCCGGCGAAGGCCAGGCGCAGCCGGCGGAGGAAGCCGCCGCTGCTCCCGTTGCTGCGGAAGGCGATGGCGAACCCGCACAGCGCAAGCCGCGCGAGCGTCGTCCGCGTCGCCGCCGTCCCGCCGGGGGCGAGGGCGCGACCGATCCGGGCAGTGCCCCCCAGCCGGACCTGCCGGCCTTCCTTACGGGCAATGTCGCCGAATAACGATGTCGAGGCCGGGCTTATGCCCGGCCTCTTCGTTTCCGCTATCCTGCCTCCCGATTGATGCAGGCGTCTTCCTGCCGACTTTTTCTTGCGATGCTCTTTTGTTCGGTTCGCCAGTACCTACATGAACTGGCGAAGGGATGTGCCGATCCGGGCATTCCAAAAGAACGACGCTTCCGCCGTCTCTCCGGTGCTTCGGGCTGGGTGACGGGCGAGATCAGGAGAGTTGCATGAATATCGAGAAATACAGCGAGCGCTCGCGCGGCTTCATCCAGAGCGCGCAGACCGCGGCTCTGGGCAAGGGTCACCAGCAGTTCAGCCCGGTCCACCTGCTCAAGGTCCTGCTTGACGATGACCAGGGCATGGCCAGTGGCCTCATCGAGAGGGCCGGCGGCGACGCCAAGGCCGTCCGTGCTGGCGTGGAAGCGGCTCTCAACAAGATTCCCAAGGTCTCCGGCGATGCCGGCCAGCTTTATCTCGGCCGGGAACTGGCGCGCGTCTTCGATACGGCCGAGCAGGCCGCGCAGAAGGCTGGCGACAGTTTCGTGACCGTTGAACGGCTGCTGCTGGCGCTGGTCATCGAGAAGGATACCGATGCGGGCAAGATCCTGGCTTCAGCCGGCGTCACCGCCCAAGGCCTCAACACCGCCATCGAAGCCATCCGCAAGGGCCGCACGGCCGACAGTGCCTCGGCCGAAAACACCTATGACGCCCTCAAGAAATATGCCCGGGACCTCACCAAGGATGTGCGCGAGGGCAAGCTCGACCCGGTGATCGGGCGTGACGAAGAAATCCGCCGCACCATTCAGGTCCTCTCCCGTCGCACCAAAAACAATCCGGTCCTCATCGGTGAACCCGGCGTTGGCAAGACGGCCATCGCCGAAGGCCTTGCCATCCGCATCGTCAATGGCGATGTCCCGGAATCGCTCAAGAACAAGAGCCTGCTCGCCCTCGATATGGGTGCGCTCATTGCCGGCGCAAAATATCGCGGCGAGTTCGAAGAGCGCCTGAAATCAGTGCTTTCCGAAGTGCAGGCGGCCGAAGGTCAGATTATCCTCTTCATCGACGAGATGCATACCCTGGTCGGCGCAGGCAAGAGCGAGGGCGCCATGGATGCGTCCAACCTCCTCAAGCCCGCCCTGGCGCGCGGTGAATTGCATTGCGTTGGCGCGACGACGCTCGACGAATATCGCAAGCATGTGGAGAAGGACCCGGCCCTGGCCCGGCGCTTCCAGCCGGTTTTCGTGTCCGAGCCGACGGTGGAGGATACGATTTCGATCCTGCGTGGTCTCAAGGAGAAGTACGAACTCCACCACGGCATCCGCATTGCCGACTCGGCTTTGGTGAGCGCGGCAACGCTCAGCAACCGCTACATCACCGACCGCTTCCTGCCCGACAAGGCCATTGACCTTATGGACGAGGCGGCGGCCCGATTGCGCATGGCCGTTGACAGCAAGCCCGAGGCGCTGGACGAGCTTGATCGCAAGATCATGCAGCTCAAGATCGAACGAGAGGCGCTGAAGAAGGAAACCGACGAGGGATCACGCACCCGGCTGGAACGCCTCGAGCATGATCTGTCGGGATTTGAGGAACAGGCCCAGGTCCTCTCGGCCAAATGGCTGGCAGAGAAGGAACGCCTGCAGGGCTCGACCAAGCTCAAGGAAGAGCTTGATGCGGCGCGCAGCCAACTCGAAATTGCCCAGCGCCAAGGCGACCTGGCCAAGGCAGGCGAGCTCGCCTATGGCGTTATCCCCGATCTCGAGAAGCGGCTCGCCGCTGCCGACGATGCAGATGGCGACGGCAAGCCAGATCCGGTCATGGCCAAGGAGACCGTCGAGGCCAGCGACATTGCCCAGGTTGTCAGCCGCTGGACCGGCATTCCGGTCGATCGGATGATGGAAGGCGAAAAGGAGAAGCTTCTCCATATGGAAAGCTCGCTCAGCGCCCGCGTCATTGGTCAGGCCGAGGCGGTCAAGGCTGTCTCCAAGGCCGTCCGCCGCTCGCGGGCCGGCCTCCAGGATCCGAACCGGCCGATCGGCTCGTTCATGTTCCTCGGGCCAACCGGCGTGGGCAAGACCGAACTGACCAAGGCACTGGCGCAGTTCCTCTTCGACGACGAGACGGCCATGGTGCGCCTCGACATGTCGGAGTTCATGGAAAAGCACTCGGTAGCCCGTCTCATCGGCGCCCCTCCGGGCTATGTCGGCTATGACGAAGGCGGGGTGCTTACCGAAGCGGTTCGCCGCCGGCCCTATCAGGTGATCCTCTTCGACGAGATCGAAAAGGCGCATCCGGACGTGTTCAATGTCCTCCTGCAGGTGCTCGACGACGGGCGTCTGACGGACGGGCAGGGCCGCACGGTCGACTTCCGCAACACGGTGGTTATCCTCACCTCCAACCTCGGCGCCGAATACCTGGTCGAGCTCAAGGATGGCGAGCCGGTGGAACTGGTGCGCGGAAAGGTGCTCGATGCGGTCAAGGCTGCGTTCCGGCCCGAATTCCTCAACCGGATCGACGAGATCCTGCTGTTCCACCGCCTCGGCCGGGAGCATATGGGCAATATCGTCGACATCCAGTTCGGGCGGCTCGAAGCACTGCTGAGGGATCGCGACATCACGCTGGAGCTGACGCCCAAGGCCCGCGAGTGGCTGGCCAACGAAGGCTACGACCCGGCCTATGGCGCCCGTCCGCTCAAGCGCGTCATCCAGCGCGAAGTGCAGGACGAGCTAGCCGAGGAGATCCTGTCGGGCACGGTCAGCGATGGCGGTCGCGTCGTGGTCGATGCTGATGACACCGGCATTGTGCTGCTACCCGGCGGCAAGGGCGAAGCCGACGCCGCGGCGTAAGCTGTGAGTATGCGAGGGGGCCGATCTGATTGATCGGCCCCTTTCGCTTCCGGATCAGGACGACATCGAAGATCGCACCGACTTGCCAAGCAATCGAGACATGGCTAGAACATAACACGAACAAATGGACCGTTCGTTGACTGCAAAGGCCACTTTGGAGGCGGGCATATGGGTGACCGACTGGACTATATTGAATTTCCCTCGTCTGATCGGGGCGCGACGAGTGCCTTCTTCAAAACCGCCTTCGGCTGGGGCGCGGTGAGCTATGGACCGGTCTATGACGGCATAGAAGGGGCCGGCATCGATGGCGGTGTCGATGCCAGCGCGGACAGGGTGGCGGCCACCATGGCGGTGGTGCAGACCGATGACCTGGACGCGGCCGAAAGCCGGGTACTGGCAGCGGGCGGGACGATCACGAGGCCACAGTTTGATTTTCCGGGCGGGCGCCGCTTCCATTTCCGTGAGCCCGGCGGCAATGAACTGGCCGTCTATGTTAGCCGGCCGGAATAGGTCCGGTCAGTTGGATTGAGCGACGGTCACCGGAGCGGGCTCGCGCGCCATCAGGTCGTTGATCTGGGCAATCGTCTGCTCGAACTCGTCACGGTATTGTTCGGCCAGCACATTGTCCTTGGGCAGCTTGACGCTGAGCGGATCGACCAGATTGCCGTTGATCTTGATCTCGAAATGCAGGTGCGGACCGGTCGACTGGCCAGTCGAGCCGACATAGCCGATGATTTGACCTTGCCGCACGCGGGAGCCTTCGCCCAGGCCATCGGCGTAGCGCGACATGTGGCCATAGGCGGTCTCGTAGCCGTTGACGTGCTGGATTTCGACCTTGTTGCCGTAGCCCGATTGCCACTTGTAGTAGCTGATCACGCCGTCGCCGGCCGCGTAAATGGGCGTGCCGGTGCGGGCAGCCAGGTCAACCCCGGTATGGAGCCGGCGGGTCTTGAAGATCGGGTGGATACGGTAGCCGAAGCGCGAACGCAGCGTGCCGCCGCCTTCGAGCGGACGCCGATTGAGGAAGCGCTTGCCGGTCTCGCCATCCGGATCATAGAAGTCGACGACGCCGTCGTCGGTGCTGAAGCGATAGAGTTCGCGCTTGGTGCCCGAGAGCGTGAGACTCACATAGAGCAGTTGATCTTCGGCTGCTTCCGTCGTGTCGCCGGCTTCAAGGATTTCAATCGTGTCGCCGGCGCTGATGCGCTTGGTCATGTCGATGTCATAGGCGAACATGCCGATAATGCGCTCGATCGTCTCGTCGCTCAAGTCGTGCTTGCGACCGGTCTCCCAGATAGAGCGATAGATGGTGGGCAGGTTACCCACATTGATCTGCTCTACGTCCTCTGCCGGAAAATCGACCCAGTCGGGCTGCAGGCCAACGACATATTGGCCATTGTCGCTCAGGGCCACCGTCGCGATGTGCCGGTCGCCGGGCGCGCCCTCAGGGCGGTAGATCGTCATGCGATACGGCACAAGGCTGTCCGACGAGTGCGAAAGGGGCCCATAGAGGATGCGCAACCTTATCCCTGCCGGCAGGCCACCTGCAGGCATCAGGTTGGCAAGCGTATTTTCCACCATGCCGACCTGAGCTGCCGTGAAGCCGTTGCGCATAAGAGTATCGCGAAGGGGACCAAGTTCGCGCACGGTAAGGAAGCGCTCGGTGCGGCCCGGGCCCTCCCCGGAGGCCTGTGTAGTTTTCGGGACGACCGTGACGTTCTCGGCTACGCCGCTGACGCCGGCCGCCTCGCTATTGGACAGGGTCTGCAGGGTTGGCGCCAGCGCGGCGTAAGCCAGAACGGGCGTGCCGCCATCCACGGAGAATTGCGCACCGGCCATGCCGCGCACGAAATCGGCGGCAATCTGGTCGGAGACGGACCGGGTCGGAACAAAACCCTCAGGCATGCTGGATTGGTTGACGGCAACCTCGCCGTCCACGTCCGTCCCATAGACGTCCGTTGCTATGTCGAGGGCGGCACTGGTCAGTGGCTGCGTCTTGTTGAGGATGGCGACCGGATCATAGGCCGGCACGTCCGCAGAGAGTGACGTGCTTGTCGTTGCCAGCGTGGCGCTGATCCTGACGAAGGGCTGGTTGCGAATGATTTCACGGCCGTCGACCAGCTGGCGTGTTGCCGCTTCTATGATCTCGCGATCGGACCGGGTTGCGGCAACCGGGCGAAGGCGCGATGTCTTGGAGGTGAGATCGGTGGCCAGCGGCTGGTCGATGCGGGGTGCGGCCAGGTTGAGGGCCGCATAGGCGGTGGAGAATGTGTCCTGTCCCTGGAAGGAGACATAGAGTGCCGCGCCCATGAGCAGCACGCTGGTGAGGCCGGTCATGACCGTGCCGCTGAGCCAGGCGAAGCTGAGTTCGCGCCCCTGTGGGATTTCTCCATCGGTGGACTGCAAGGTCAGGGCCGGGCTGTCCTCGTATCCGGTGGAATGCAGCAGCGCCACGTGGCGTCGTCTCTGCGTTGCGTTCAACGCTCCATCCTTATGGTCGTTGCCAGGTCGGGTCCCCCGCCGATCATTGCCGGCTTAGGCGCATTCGCGCCGCGCGTAACCTACGTATGCGCGCGCATGTTAGCAATGCTTGGTGCCTATCGGGCACAAATGCGGCAAAACTGGGAGTCCCATGGGATGCGTCGGGCGCCTGCAAGGGATGCCACCCCATTTCTGAGCAACGGCGGCAGACGGGCGAAATCTCTGGTCACTCAGTCGACTTTTCCACATTGCATGCCGGGTGGCATCGAGTTTTTTCTCACTTTTGTCACGAGGGGGCTTCCCATCCGAAAACTCACCCCCTATAACCCGCCCATCGCTGAAGAGCGCGGCGCCAAACGGCGGCAAACTTCGAAGCAAGCCTCTGAAATCAAATGTAAATTCGGTTTCAGGTTTTCGAGTTTCGGTTCAAAACGAAAAGCGAAAATAGGGTGTTGACAGGCGGAAACGTCTCGAATACAACCCGCCAGCGTTGACGACGCGAGCACTTGCTGCTCCCACTGATCGACGCAATCTGACAGGGCAGACGATCTGCCGGGCAACCGGAAACAAGATCGCGTTCCCTGAAAGAATTCAGGAAGCATGGCTTCCGCCCGACGTGTCAGCCGGCGACGGCGATGGGTCAGCTCTTTGACATTGTGAAGAATTGAAGAAAGAGAGACGTGGACGGCGA
>CAMLKN010000085.1 GCA_946480655.1 uncultured Devosia sp.
GTCTTATTCGACGCGCACAACGTCGACGGACTGGCTGGTCTCGTGCGAACCATGCGTGCGCAACACGCCCACGATGGGCGAGATATCCGCATAGTCCCGGCCATGGCCGATCGAGATGTGGTCCGGACCTGCAATCATGGCATTGGTCGGGTCGAACTCGACCCAGCCCACGTGCTGCCCGCACCATGCCCTGACCCAGGCGTGCATGGCATCGGCGCCTTCGAGGCGGGGCTTGCCGGGGGGCGGATTGGTGCGCAGGAACCCCGAAACATACCCGGCCGGGATGCCCACGCCGCGCAGCCCGGCAATCATGACATGGGCGAAGTCCTGACATACGCCTTTGCGCAGCCCAAAGGCCTCCGCCGGGCGGGTCTCCACGTCAGTCGCCTTGGGGTCGTATTCGAAGTCCGCATGTATGGCCATGCAGAGCCTGGTAGCGACCCCCAATGTGGTCTGCTCGCCTGACGTCACGTCCCGGACATAGTCCGAAATAGCAGGGACAAGCTGGACACGGGGCGAAGCCGCGAGGAAATGCTGGGGGCTGGCGGGGGCAATCGACCAGTAACGCGCAATCTCCAGCCCGAGTTGGGAGAGGGGTGGTGACAGGTCGGCGGGAGGCGTCAGGTCCTCCACCTGTACCCGCGCCGCGAGCTTGATGATGAGATTGTCATGCGGTTCCGTCATCGTGATGGCGGTCACCGAATTGCCGAAGAAATCGAGAAAGCCGCTTTGCCGGGATGGTGCGGGTTCCACTTTGATAGACGACGCGATAACGCGCTGCACTCCGGGCACCGTTGCCGGGGCAACGCGAATGTGGTGTCGGCCGCCGTGTACGGGAGCGTCGTAGTCATAAGTTAGCGTCAGGCGGATGTCGTAGAGCATTGGGGCCGCCTCAGGTGAAATAGGCCGCGGCGATCAGGCCGGACAACATGCCGATGTCGCCGGCAAGCCTCTCAAGCCGCTCAGGGTTCAGCGCCTCGGGCTCGGTGATCATGAGGTCGGTATGGATCTGCAGCGCGAGCTTGGCGGCTGGCGAGAGCTGTCCGTCCTCGATGCCCCCGGGCAGGGTCTCGATCTGGTTTCGCAATTCGGTCAACTGAAACAGGACCGAGCGTGGATTGAGTGGATCGAGCACGAGCAGGTCCACCACGCTATGCTTACCCGCGCTCACCGAATAGCGCCGGCGATGCGACATGGCGCTGTCGCCGATTTCGAGCAGCATTTCGAGCGAGCCGTCGGGAGCCTCGGGCCCTGTCAGCCAGCCGGCAGCGCGGGCCATCTGTATCGCGCGCTCCAGCCTCCGGCCCAATTCGAGAAATCGCCAGCCGGCGAAGCGATACATGTTTTCGTGCACGAGGCCGGAAAAGCCCGCCAGCTTGCGCAGCAGCACGGTCATGGCGCGCGTGGCGTCATCGCCGGTGCTGACACGAGAAGCAAAGCGGCGGGCCGTCTTCTGCAGGTCATTGAGCGCCAGCCAGCCATCGGGCGAGAAGCGGTCGCGGATCTGGCCCGCGCTGTGCACAGCGCTGTCGATGGAGGCGAGGAGGCCAAGCGGCATCGCCTCGCTGGCGTCGACATCGATGGTTTCGAGAAAGGCGGCGCAATGGGTGAGGATCGGCAGGTCCGGCCGCGACAGTTCGGCAAGGCGCGCATTGTAGGCGCGCAGGATACGGACCGTGGCCTCGCAGCGTTCTGCATAGCGCCCGAGCCAGATCAGATTGTCCGCGGCCCGGCTGGGCAGGCTGCCGGGCGAGTTTCGGACCAGCTTCTGGCCCTCGCGCGGCAACAAGGAGACCTGCTCGACGGGCTTCGACGAGAGCACCCAGACGTCGGCCGCCTGGCCGCCGCGCTGCATGGCCAGGGCTGTGGTATCTGTGGTGGAGCCGACCCGAGCGAAGCCGCCCGGCATGATGGTCCAGCCCTGCTCGGTGCGGGCGGCGTAGACCCGCAGGGTGATAGGGCGCGGCTCCAGTCGGCCATCGATATAGACCGGGGCGGTCGAGAGTCGCACTGGCTCTTGTCCGACATAGGCGCCACCCTGCTTGGCTATCCGCTCCTGAAGGTCGGCTTTCTGTTCGGCCGTCATCGACGCGCCGAGCGCAGTGCCGCGGAGGTCGTCAAAGGGCAGGATCGTCGAGAATGCCGGCCCGATCATCAGGCTGTCGAAATTGTCGAGCACGAATTCCTGCTCGGCACCCTGGCCGCACCACCAGGTGGCGATTTCGGGCAGTTCGAGGCCGGTGCCGAGCAGGTGCTTGCAGAGGCGCGGCATAAAGGCGGCGAGAGCGCGGGTTTCGAGAATGCCCGTGCCCAGGGCGTTGATCATCGAGATCGAACCGGAGCGCAAGGCCTCGACCATGCCGGGCGTGCCGATATGGCTGTCATAGCGCAATTCCAGCGGGTCGGCGAAGCTGGCATCGAGGCGGCGCCAAAGCACGCTGACGGGCTTCAGTCCAGCCACGGTGCGGACCATGACCTGGCCGTCCTCGACGACGAGGTCTTCCCCTTCGAGCAGCATGAGGCCGAGATAGCGGGCGATGTAGGCGTGCTCGAAATAAGTCTCGTTGAGCTGCCCGGGTGTCAGGATGCCGACGCGGCCGCCGTCTCGACGCGCCTGCGCGAAGAGTGTGTCACGGAAGCCGCGGAAGAAGCCGGCAAGCCGGTTGATGTTAAGACCGGAATAGATGTCGGAGAGGGCGCGGGTCGTGGCCACGCGGTTTTCGAGCGCAAAACCGGCGCCTGACGGCGCCTGTGTCCGGTCGCCCAGGACCCACCAGGCGCCGTCCGGGCCGCGGCCGAGCTCGAAGGCACAGAAATGCAGGTAGTGGCCGCTGACGGGCGGGATACCCACCATGGGACGCAGAAACTCGTTGTTCTGGGCAATCAGTTCAGGCGGCAGCAGCCCTTCCTGCACCAAGGAATTGTTGCCGTAGATGTCGGCCACGATGCGCTCGAGCAGTTCGGCGCGCTGCGTAAGGCCGCTCGATATCTGCACCCAGTCGGCTTCGTCGATCAGCAGCGGAATATGGGCCAGCGGCCACGCGCGCTCCTTGCCTTCGGCGCCATCGTATTTGCGGTAGAACACACCGGCGTCGCGCAGGTACTGATCGGCGCGTTCGAAACGCGTGGCCAGTTCGGTCGGGCCAAGCGCGTCGAAAGCCGACATGAGTTTGTCCCAACCGGGACGAATGGCGCCGGACGGGTCGATCATCTCGTCCGGCACGCCGGGTAGCAGGCGGTAATCAGCGATGATGCTGGGGCCGGCCGGGGGCTTGCCGCGGGTCTGCTGATTCCGCGAAGTCATGGCGCTACGTGAACCGTGGCGGGCGCCTGAGGTCAAGCGTCAGCGGATATTCATCCGCAGGCTTTTCCGGGCGGAGCGGATAGGAGCCGGGCGTGTAGTTGTGGGGCACGAAGCGGGCGAGGCGCCGGGCCTCGGCCTCGTTGCCATTGACGGGGAAGGTTTCGTAGTTGCGGCCGCCGGGATGGGCGACGTGATAGGTGCAACCGCCGATGGCACGGCCAGTCCAAGTGTCGAAGATGTCGAAGACAAGGGGGGCATGGACCGGCATGACCGGGTGCATGCCGCTGGCCGGTTGCCAGGCCTTGAAGCGGACGCCGCCGACGTATTTTCCGTTTATGCCAGAAGGCTTTAGCGGGACCGGGCGCTGGTTGCAGGTGACGGTGTAGCGGACCGGGTCGGGAGTCTCGAGGCGGACTTCGAGGCGTTCGACCGAACTGTCCACGTAGCGCACGGTGCCGCCGATGGCGCCCTGTTCGCCCATCACATGCCAAGGCTCAAGGGCTTGATGGAGCTCGAGTTTTACGCCCTCCACGGTGACTTCGCCACAGAACGGGAAGCGGAATTCGAGCTGTGCGGCGAACCATTCGGGCTCGAAATCGAAGCCATGTTGACGCAGGTCTTCGAGCACGCCGAGGAAGTCCTGCCACACCTGGACCCCCAACATGAACCGATCATGAAGGGCCGTACCCCACCGGGTGAACGAGCCAGAGAGCGGATTGTCCCAGTAGCGGGCGATGAGGGCCCGGATCAGCAATTGCTGGGCGAGCGACATGCGCGCATTGGGCGGCATTTCGAAGCCGCGAAACTCGACGAGCCCCAGGCGCCCGGTTGGGCCGTCGGGCGAATAGAGCTTGTCGATGCAGATTTCGGCGCGGTGGGTATTGCCGGTGACATCGACGAGGAGGTTGCGGAACAGCCGGTCGGTGAGCCAGGGCAGGGGCGGGACGCCTTCGCCCGGGGCCGGCACCTGGGCCAAGGCAATCTCGAGTTCATAGAGACTGTCGTGGCGCGCTTCATCAATGCGCGGCGCCTGGCTGGTCGGTCCGATGAACAGGCCTGAAAACAGGTAGCTCATCGAGGGATGGCGCTGCCAGTGCAGGACCAAGGACTTGAGAAGATCCGGCCGCCGCAGGAAAGGGCTGTCATTGGGCGTGGCGCCGCCGACAACGACATGATTGCCGCCACCTGTGCCGACATGTTTGCCGTCGATCATGAACTTGTCGGCACCGAGGCGGCACAGCCGCGCCTCTTCATAGACCGCTTCGGTTGTCGCCACGCACTCGTCCCAACTGGCGCTGGGGTGGATGTTGACCTCGATCACGCCCGGATCGGGGGCGACGCGGATGACGTTGAGGCGCGGATCGTGCGGCGGGGCATAGCCCTCGACATGCACGGGCTTGCCGATCTGCCTGGCGGCAGCTTCGGTAGCTTCAATGAGTTCCAGATAGTCTTCCAGCGCCGAGACCGGGGGCAGGAAGACGCAAAGCCGCCCTTCCCGCACTTCCACGGTCAAGGCCGTGCGCACGTTGGAGTCGATCTCGTCGAGGATCTGCTCGTTGCGGTTCTGCGTCTCGGTTGCCGCGGTGAAGCTGGCGGCGGTCTGCGGGCGAATGTCTGCCGGTGCGGCACTGGCGGCGGCAAGGATGCTGCCCGGCTCGGGCAGCGGCGGGCGCTCTACGCCGGGATCCATCGGCACGATATGGGGATAGCTGGTGGCCGTGAGATAGCGCAGGCTCGATAGAGGCAGGCGATAGCCGGCGGCGCTGTCGCCCGGAGCAAGGTAGAGCTTGCCGCGGCGCGTCTTCCACTGTTCGGTGATCCAGCGGCGGCCGGTTGCGGCGGCGTTCCAACGCTGGATGGGCAGGACATAGCCGGTCGGGCTGGTGAGGCCGCGATTGAAGACGGTCGCGATGCGGGCACGTTCTTCGGGGTCGCTCAGCTTTGAGTTGGACGGATCCACATTGTCCGGGAGCCTGGCTTCCTTGAGAATCCATTCGGCCGGGTCTTCATAGGCGGGAAGAACAGTCTCGCCACCCAAGCCCAGATTGCGGGCAATAGCCAGGTTCAACGCCTCGGCGTCGGCGGAGGTGACGTCATAGCTGACGCCTTCCTGGGCAATGAGATTTTCGTCCTGCCAGACGGGCTTGCCGTCGAGACGCCAGTAGAGCGAAAAGGTCCAGCGGGGAAGGCTTTCTCCCGGATACCACTTGCCCTGGCCGTGATGCAGCAGGCCATTGGGCGCGAAGCGATTGCGAAGACGGCGGATGAGCGTGTCGGCCAGTTTGCGCTTGGTGGGGCCCACGGCGCCGGCGTTCCATTCGTCGGACTCGAAGTCGTCGATCGAGACGAAAGTGGGCTCGCCGCCCATGGTGAGGCGGACATCCTGCTGGTTGAGCCGCATGTCGACAGCCCTGCCCAAGGCATTGAGGCGTTCCCAGCTCTCGTCGGAAAAGGGCTTTGTGATACGCGGATGCTCGGCGACGCGGGTGACCTTCATATCGAAGGCGAAATCGACCTCGGCATAGGAGGCAAAGCCTGAAATGGGCGCGGCGTTGCGATAGTGGGGTGTCGCCGCCAGCGGCACATGGCTCTCGCCGGTGAGCAGGCCTGAAGTGGGGTCGAGACCGATCCAGCCGGCACCGGGCAGATAGACTTCGCACCAGGCATGCAAATCGGTGAAATCGTGATCGGTGCCCGCGGGGCCATCAAGCGACACCAGGTCTGGCTTGAGCTGAATCAGGTAGCCGGACACAAAGCGCGCGGCAAAGCCGAGATGCCTCAGGATATTGACCAGCAGCCAGCTCGAATCGCGGCAGGAGCCCCGCGCATTGCCCAGGGTTTCCTCTGGCGTCCAGACGCCGGGCTCCATGCGGACGATGTAGTTGATGGTCTGCTGCAGCCGGGTGTTCAGTTCGGTGACGAAGGTGACGGTATTCTTGGGGCTCTTGTCGATGCGATCGAGGAACTGCTGCAGCAGGGGGCCGGCCGGTTCGGGCTGGCGATAGATGGAAAGGTCCGCGCGCAGGTCTTCGGGGTAGTCGAAAGGCCAGGTCTCCGCACTCTCCTCGACGAAGAAGTCGAAGGGATTGTAGACCGTCATGTCGGCCACGAGGTCGACTTCGATCTTGAGCTCGGTCACCGGTTCGGGAAAGACGAAGCGGGTGAGGAAGTTGCCGTAGGGGTCCTGCTGCACATTGACGAAATGCAGGTCCGGTGTCACCCGCAGCGAATGGCTCAGCACCTTGGTGCGCGAATGGGGCGCGGGCTGTAGTCGGATGATCTGCGGCTGCAGGATGACCGGCCGGTCATATTTGTAGTGGGTGAGGTGATAGATGGCGGCTTTGATCGACATGCAGCGGCGTCGCTCGTTCTAAGGCCACAGAATTAGACTTCCCGATAAAGAGCTTAGCGGGGATCGGGGGTCTTGGATAGGTGGCTACTCAAGCTCGTCTATCACCTGCCGCTGGCGGATCATTTCGAGGAAAATGCGGTAGTCGCGGTCGAACTGGGTCCGGGCGGCGGGATTGGGCGCCCGCGAGGTGCCGCCCTGCTGCATGGCAAGGCAGGCCCTGTCGAGGCTCGGGTAGAGGCCGGCGGCGTTGGCGGCGACCATGGCCATGCCCAGCAGCGTTGCATCCGGGGTCGAGGGCTCGACGACCGTGCAAAATGTGGCGTCGGCATAGAGCTCCATCAGCAGCGGATTGCGTGTATGGCCGCCGGTAATGTGCAGCGTGTCGATGGAATAGCCGCGGGTGTTGAGCGTCTCAAGAATGTGCCGGACGCCAAGCGCGATGGAAACGCAGGTGCGCCAGTAGAGGCGGCAGAGCGAGTCGAAATCGCTGTCGAGTGTCAGTCCGGAAATAACGCCGAGTGCAAACGGGTCGCCGAGAGGCGAGCGATTGCCGTGAAAATCGGGCAGCACATGGAGGCGGTCCGCAAGTGCGATGCCTTCGGTCTCGCGCAGTTCCATGACGCGCTGGCAGATGGCGAGGTGCTTTTCACGGGTCGGCTCGCCGCCCGCCCCGTGCCAGCGGATGATGTGGTCGAGCAAAGCGCCGGTAGCCGACTGGCCGCCTTCGTTGAGCCAGACGCCGGGGAGGACGGCGCCGAAATATGGTCCCCAGACGCCGGTCGTAGGTCGATCCTCGGCGGAGAGCGCCATGACGCAGCTCGACGTGCCGGCAATCAGGGCAAGGTGCCGGTCGATAGTGTCCACGTCGGCCGTGAAGGCACCGAGTACCCCCAGCGCACCGGCATGGGCGTCGATGAGGCCGGCCCCGACATGGCAGGCGGTGGTGAGGCCGAGGTCATCGGCAGCCGCTTGGGTCAGCCTGCCCAGATCGGCGCCGACGGGGCTGGCCGTCTGCGGCAGGGCCGCCTTGTCGATGAGGTCATCAAGGCCGACCTGAGTGAGGAAGTCCTGCCGCCATTTCTGCTCGGAATGGCCGAGATAGGTCCATTTGCAGGTGAGGGTCGATTGCGATCGGGCCAGCGATCCGGTGGCCTTCCAGGACAGGAAATCGGCCAGGTCGAACATCATTCCGGCGCGCGCCCAGCTCTGCGGCAGATGGCGCTTTAGCCACATGAGCTTGGGCACTTCCATTTCCGGTGACATGACGCCGCCGGCATAGTGGAGGACCTCGTGGCCGGTGCGGGTGCACTCGTCAGCTTCTTCGAGGGCGCGGTGATCGAGCCAGACCACGGTGTCCCATCGGTCATCGCCATCGCGCGAGACAGTGACCTGTGCGCCATGGGCGTCGCGTACCACCAGCGAACAGGTTGCGTCGAAACCGATGCCGACGACGTCCTTGGGGTCAGCGACAGCCTGGGCAACGGCCATGCGGACAGCGGTGCAGACAGCCGCCCAGATATCCTCGCTGTCATGCTCGGCGAAGTTGGCGTCGGTGCGCCGCATCAGGATGGGATGCTCGCCGCGCCCGAGGCACTGGCCGTCGCGCGTGAACACGCCCGCCCGGGCACTGCCGGTCCCGACATCCACTCCCACCAGGAGGTTTTGCGACACGCCGCCCTCTCTTTTTCGGTCCGGGCGGACCTTAGCGGAAGGTTCGGAATCGGGCTAGGGGCGACGGGGTGCCAACCCTAGAGATGATCGGCGAGATAGGCTTCGAGCGTTCGGGTCGTGCCTTGCATCCACAGGGAATGAAGCGCCTTGGTGAAGGCGTCGATAAAGTCCGGGGCCTTGGCCAGGTCGCCATAAATGTCGGCCATTTCGAGCCAGGCCTTCGGGTTGTCTTTGGCCTTGTGGGCCTGGGCGGTAAGGCGGTCCCAATTGGGATCGTTCGGTTCAATGACGGCGCCGCTCTCGGTCGTGCCGTAGCAGTAGCGGCACCAGAGAGCAGAAACGAGCGCCAGGCCTGTCACGGAGCGGCCATCGCGGATGCGATCAAGGGCCGTTGGGATGATGAACTTGGGCTGGCGGTTGGAGCCATCGAGCGCCAGCCGCCGCACCGTGTCGCCGATCTTGGGATTGGCGAAGCGCCTCTCGCAGAGGGCGAAATAAGCATTGAGGTCGGTGTCCGGAACCGGCGGCACGACCGGGATGATTTCCTCGGCTTCGACCTTCTTGAGGAAAGC
>CAMLKN010000086.1 GCA_946480655.1 uncultured Devosia sp.
GGAATCCGGAGACCGACGAACAGCCGCTGAGCTTTGCGCCCGTGGTGACCAATCGTCCGGCGCCGCAGGAGGTGTCTGGGTTTTCGGTGGCGCCAGCCATTGCCCTGGATGCGGAAGGGAATTCCCGTCGGCCGGCGATTGACGTGTTCTGGTCTTCGGCCTCGGTGACGGTGGACGTGCGGGCGGTGCGGATCACAATCCGGCTGGCCGCGACAGACGTCATTGTTTGGGAAGGAGAGGCGCCCAGGCCTGAACTGGGCGAGGCGCGCATTACGCAGGCTCTGCTGCCGAATGAGGACTATGAGGTCCAGATCCAGTATATGCCCTTGTCTGGCCGCGTCACGGTGGAAAGCTCGTGGTTGTCGGTGACGACGCCCGACGTCAAGCTGGGCGCGCTCGATGTGGTCTATGGTGACCTCAACCTCGATGAACTCGGGGCGCAGGCCGAGGGTTATTTCGACTGGATGGGCATCAGCGTCCGCGAGCTCTACGAGAAGGCCCAAGAGCAGGACGTTCACGGCGCCGACCAGGAACTAGCCAATGCCATGCAGTTCGATGAACTGCGGCGCAGCCTGTCGGTAGTCACTGGTGATCTGCAGGCTTCGTTCGAAGAGACGATCACCGTCGCCATTGTCCCAATGCAGGGACAGTTGGTGGCCATTGCCGACTCGCTGACCGAGCTTTCGGCCGGCGACGGCACGGATGTGACCACGGCTCGCTTCCGCATGACCGCGATGACCGGGCCGACCGGCTATAGCCGGATCGGTGCGGAGACGCGAGTTGATGTGGCCGACAGTGGCGCTTGGCGCGGCGCTGCCTGGTATCTGGACACCCCGACGAACCCGGCTCTGCCGACGCGGTTCATGGTCCTGGCTGACCAGTTCGTGGTCACTGACGACGTGGATGTACAGCAGCCGCTGGTTTTCGAAGGCGGCGTCCTGAAGCTCCAGGTGGCCAATATCGGCACGGTGACCGCCGGCCTGATGCAAAGCCCTGACGGCAAGTTCGTCATCGACCTCAACAACAAGGTCATATCGATCTCGACATGACAATTCGCCTCTACGCAGACAGCTTCCGGTGCGCCATCTTTGAAGAGGCACCTGGCGGCGGGAGCCCGGCCGACATCAATTCCTTGATGAACCGGCCGGCGCTCGACCCGTCCAGTTGGCTCGACAACATCTACTTCCATTCGGAGTTCGACTATTACGGGGTGGCCGCCTACACGCTCGGCACCTCACTCACCCATGCCGCGATTGCGGGCATCACCCGCAATGCAGGCGGCGGCACGGGTGAAGTATCAACCGTGGTGACACTGGCTGGGCAGAGCGGGTCTGACGACCAGCTCTTGCTCACCCACAATCTGGGCTACGTGCCGGACTTCTATGCCATCATAAACGGCGTCCTGGCCCCGAACGGCGTGCCAATTCAGCGTCCCGATGCGTTCCGAATGCGCTTCGCGTGCGTGTATGCGACGACGACAGAGATCCGTGTCGCCACCTTTGGGTTCTCATCGGGCAGCGATCTCAGCAGCATCAGCGCCACCTATGGCGTCATCGTGTTCCGCGACCATGCGGCCATCCCTGGCGAGAAGATGCTGAAGATCGCGCCGGGTGACGTGATCTTCGGCCAGGGCAAATTCAACATGCAGCAACCCCATTTGCGCGCCGATGGTGCTGGCGACAGCCCCTTCGCGATCGCGTTGAGCAAGACCGCCGCGGCGCGGAATGGAGGGCTGCGGCTCTACAAGTCCAGCGGCAGCTACGAGGATTGGGGTTCCTTCAATGGGTCGTTGACCGCGCCGACATTCATCAGCGTAGCGGTGGGGTTGTAGATGGTTGACCAGTTCCTTGCGGAGAACGACCGCATTCAGGTCATCCGAGACAGTGAAATCGCCTTCGACACGGACAGGATATCGGTTGAGCGCTTCCCGGATGCCGATCACATCGTCCTGACCAACTACGACATCTCGTTTCCGAGCTTTGTTCAGTTCGCCGCCTACTACCGCAACCAGACCGGCGGCGGTCTGACCACATGCGAGAGGTGGTCGACGCTGATCTGGCAGGAGTGGGGTCCGGATGAATCGACCCACGATGAAGTCTATTACCCGGCCAACCCCGGCGCCTCCATTCCGGGGCCAACCACGCGACCCCTCACGCGCACCTTGCTGGGGTCAGTGCCGGCCGAAAGCAACTACCTCGACATCCGGGTCAATCTGAACCGGATCGTGACTCCGCCTGCCTTCCACGGGCTCGAAGTGCCGACTGTGCTGTTCAAGCAAAACCAATGGATCACGCTCCCTGGTGGCTCGTGCCCTTGTGAAGTGCTTCTGACCTCAGCCAGTCGGCTGTTCAACATCGTTCGGATTGGTAACGACATCTACCTCGATCGCTACCAGAGCGTGTTCAACACCAATAGCCCGCTGGCTCCAGGTGGATATGCGCAGGCCAACATCTCGGTCAACCAGTCCGGCTGGAACTCTTTCAATCAACGCGGTTCGCCATCTGATGGGTCTTCGGTCGCGCCATATGCGAACAACATCCTTTATCACCTGATGGATCAGAAGCCTTACAGCCTCGATGGCAACAAGCGGCCCGGAGGGACCAACCCCTGTGGCGGTTCGCACCCCGATCTCACATCGACCTATCGGGGCAGCATTGTCATCGCTCCGTGCCGTCACCGGACCTAAGCCGCCGGAACTCACCAAGCCTCATCTACCTGACCGCCGCAGGGCGGCTTTTTCTTGCCTGGAGCAACCATGCCCGCAGTCTCCGATTACGTGACCGGTTCAATTTCGCTCACCAATGGCTCCATAAACTTCACCGGCACCTCCACCGGCTGGCTGCTTGCTGGCTTCAAGGAAGGCGACACCATCATCGACATCACTGGCGCCACCGAGTTCATGGGCGTCATCGCGACTATCGATGCTAATGGGGCAGGGACGCTCACCAAGGCGTGGGAAGGTCCGACGCTGGTCGATGTGGCCTATAGGATGCGTTACCAGCCTGACGGGGCTCGTGTGTCAGCCCAGGCGCGCAATCTGATCGAACTGCTGGGCAATGGGAATGTCCTGGCTCTGGCCGGGCTGTCCGGCTCCGCCAATCAAGTGCCAATGTTCACCGGCCCCGGCGCCATGACGCTTGTGCCCAAGACCGATCTGGTGAGCGGCGTTGCCTATGATGTGCAGGTTGATCTGTTGGCCGACCGGGACGCTTACGATGGGCAAGCGGAAGGATTCAGCGTCCTCGTGGCGGACGTGGGCGACGGACGGGCAGCTGTCTATGCCAAGGCTTCGGCAGCGTCCGGCGACTGGACGGACCCGGCATATGTGACTGGACCTGTCGGGCCGGCACCGGTGTTCACAGTGGACACCACCACGACGCTTGCACCAGGCTCCGCTGCAACGTTCGTCTTGACGCCCACCGTTGACGGCTACGAGATCGACATCGGCATACCGGCCGGCCGTGCCGATGGCGTTCCGTTTCTGTGGGATACTGGCACCGCTGATGCTGACCCGGGAAGCGGTGACCTTCGGGCCAACAACGCCTCTTTGGGCTCCGCGACTTTTCTGTATGTATCGAAGACTTCGGCGGCTGGATCAGCGGTCGCGGCGTATTTGCTATCCTTGGACGATAGCACCAATCCGACAAAGAAGGGCGATCTCATCCTGAAGCGATCCGCTGACGGAGTGATCGCGTCTTTCATCGTCGGCACCGTCACGGACGCCACCAACTATGTGACGATCGCTGTTTCGGGCCACTCCGGCGCTACGTCATTCACGGCTGCTGATTTGATCCAGTTCGAATTTGCCCGAGCTGGCGATAAAGGCGCCGACGGTGCTGGAACCGGCGATGTGGTGGGTCCGGCATCGTCTACCAACAACGCCATCGTCCGGTTCGATGGCACCACCGGCAAACTTCTGAAGGAACTGGGCAGCGGCGTAGCCAACTCCGATATGGCTTTGATGGCTGAAGCCACGGTCAAGGGGCGGGCTGTTGGTTCTGGCACCAACGTTCCGTCCGATCTGACAGGCGCTCAGGTTGCCGCCATCGTGATGGCAGGCGGCCAGTTGGCCTTCCCTGCAACACAAATCCCGTCGGCTAATGCCAACACCCTCGATGACTACGAAGAGGGCACCTACACCCCGACCTATACCAACATCACCATCGGCAACGGCACAGTCAGCTCGAAGTACACCAAAGTTGGTGACCTCATTCATCTGGAATGGTCACTTACCTGGGGCAGCACGACTTCAGCCACGGCAAGCCCAACCACTATCGGCCTGCCGTTTACTGCCGGCGCGGACGGTGCCGGTTCGGCATCTGCGTTGGACCTCGGGAGCGCGTTTTTCCACCCGATTGTTTTTCGCTCAACCACGTCAATGGTTCCGAGAAGCCCTAGCGCCGGTAGCTATTCCGGCACGGTCCCCTTCACCTGGACGACCGGCGACGTGCTGACCATCACCACAACCTACAAGGTCTGACACATGACGGAAATTCTGCAGCGGTCCGAACTGGACATGACGGGCTACAATGTCGGTGAGGACGTGGCCATGCAGGGGCAGATTGCCCTGCGCTGGCGCAAGCTCACCTATGCGAACGGAACGCTGATCGCGACAGAGTATCATCGCGCAATGATCGAGCCTCTGATGGATATCGCAGGCTTCCTAGACGGCGTCGAAGCCGACCTGGCGGCGCAGGGCTGGCCCTGGGCCGAAAATGTAGTAGCGCTTGACCGCCAGATCATCGCGACCCTTGCCAGCATGATCTGGACCGAGAACGTCGTGGCTGCATTCGACGCACGCCGGCGGGCCGAGGAGCAACAGACAAATGATCTCGCTGCCATGTCGGCCCAAAGGCTTCCGCGATGGAAGTTCTGGGCGGCCCTCGGCATGGCCGGCCTTACGGATGCAGTCCGAGCAGCCTTTTCCGCTATCCCCGATCCCCAACTGCGGGCCATAGCCGTCGCGAAGCTGGAAAATACGGACTACTACGACCGGTCTGACGCATTGTTCGCTGACGAAGCTCTTCTGGGGCAGATCGGTATCGATAGCGACGGCGTTGACGCGCTCTGGGCACAGGCGTTGGCGCTGCCCGATTGACCAATGGGCCCGGCAGCCCGGACGGCTAATTGCAGAGTGTGGTTTCTGAGCACAGGGCATCGACAAGTCGCGCCGTTCGCGCGTCTGCCCCAACGCCTGTAGGATGGTAGAGGGTATCGAACATCAAGCTCATCGGCAGAAGACTGTCTTCGTAGTCGCCGACCCACGCGACCCCAGAAGAGATCAATCGGTCCCGCGCCGCGAACAGCCTGCATATGTATTGTGGCTCACGAACCTCGGGACGATTCATTTGGTTCGGCCACGTCATGATTAGCAAAATTCCTTCGCGCTCCGCCCAGTTGGCAAGATCCTCGATGATTTCCAACGACCTGTGCTTGGCATGTTGGGGCTCGCACACAGGCAAGTCTGGTGCAGTGGTCGTTTCGTTAGGTTGGACTCCCGAGAGCGAGATGAGGCTGTCAGTCTGGCTCTGAGTAGGTCCGCGCCAATCACCTCTCTGGTCGATGTCCCCCTTCTTGTGGGAGACGACCAGCTCCTCGGACGGAATCTCAGTCCAAGCTGCGCGAAATATTCGTTGTAGAGGTAAGAGGCGAAGGAAGTGCAAGGCCTCGAGCGGGCGCATGTCCTGCATTAGCTCAAGACCCATTGAGTAGGCGACGGTGGCGGAGACGAAATTCTCGACCTCATCGGTGGCGAGCACATGCGGTTCGAGCGGGAGAAGCACAGCATCTCCTGTCTTTGCCACTTCGCGTACCTCACGCGCCATGAAGCGGATACCCAAGCTGCCTGTAACGCCCATGTTGACGGTTGGTCGCCCCGTTGCCTGCTCCAACATGGAGGCGCGCACGCCAAACATTGCTCCGGACCCGGCCATCACGATGAGCTTGGGTTGCTCGACACTCAACGCGTAATTGCGCTTCATCAGGGTGATTTCCCGGCTGCCATAAAATGGGTCGGGGAAAGGCTTGCCCGCGCCCATCACGATCGAAAGTGCCATGAACAGCAGGCCGGCCACGACAACTGCTCCGGCGGTGATGAAAAAGGTGCGCATCAGAAATTGAAATACAGGAAGGGCGCCACACTGGCCACCGACCAAAGAAGCGTGAGCGAGAAGAGCAGGGCGAGCCCAACTGCCGCACCCCAAGCTGCATTCGGGCGCCACTGAAGCCAAGACCGAGTACGGGCCAGCCCCGAGTATTCAATAATGCCCGGATCAAACTTTCGCATTATCTGGGAGGTGTTTGGACAGAGGAACACGACGGCTGCCAATGAGCCGAGGTGCACGGCGATGTGCGTTACGTCGGCCGGCAGCGCGACCGCTGACAGCCCACTGATCCCTGCCATACCAGCGTAGACAATGCCAGCAGCAGCGAGATCCTCTGCGCGAAATAGTACCCAGGTGAGAACCACGGCCAAGAATGTCAGCCCAACCCCGATGGGCCGAACTAGTCTGTAAGCGCTGAGGCGCGACGCGGCGAAACGTTGGTGCACAATGAGCATCGCCCCGTGCAGCGCACCCCAGGCAACAAAGGTCCAGCCTGCACCGTGCCACAGCCCGCCAATGAGCATAGTCAGGAAGAGGTTTATCGGACGTCGCCATGGACGGACGCGATTTCCTCCGAAACCAATGTAGACGTAGTCCCTTAGGAAGCGGGATAGCGTCATATGCCAGCGGCGCCAGAACGCAGTGATGCTGCTGCTCTTATAGGGGGAGAAGAAGTTGACCGGCAGTCTAATACTGAACATGGCCGCCAGGCCTATGGCCATGTCGCTGTAGCCAGAGAAGTCGAAGTAGAGCTGGAAAGTGTAAGCAAGCGTTCCGAGCCAGCCGTCCAGGAAGCCGACTGCGCTCCCAGATGCGGCTCCATCGAAAACGGCATTGGCGTATGGCGCAACCGGGTCCGCAAGCACCACTTTCTTGGCGAGGCCGATGGCAAAGATTGTAAGACCCGCCGCGAAAAACGCATTCTCCCGAAGCCTCGACCAAGCTCTGCTGAACTGCGGTAGTAGGTCTCCGTGGTGGATAATGGGTCCTGCAATGAGATGCGGAAAAAACGTGACGAACAGTGCGTACCGCATCAGGTTGGGTTCAAACTTTGCACCTCGCGTGACGTCGACCAGGTAGGTGATCTGCACAAAGGTGTAGAAAGAGATGCCGAGAGGCAGGTGCGACGTTGGCAACTCGGTATGGATGCCAATTACCGACGCCCCGAACGCCCAGTACTTAAAGAAGGCGATGCCGGCGAGATTGGCCGCAATGGCGACGATTAGGAGCGGGCGTTGATGCGCTCCTGGGCGAGCCAGGAACAATCCGGCAATGAAGTTTGCGGCGATCGAAATGGCCAGTAGACCAAGATCAAACCAGCCAGCGAAAGAATAAAATACGAGCGACGCCGCCGTTAGAAACCAAAGCGCCGCCTGACGACCACCCCACCGCAACAACACGGCATAGCCGACGAGGCACGCGGGCAGGAACCCAAAGATGAACTCGTACGAGCTGAAGACCATGTGCTCTTAGAGGGCGCCTCTCGGGAAACTGTCAAGAGCGCCAGACCGGCGCCCCGAAGCGCTGAACAGAAACTTGCCTTCCACAGGCGGTCCATCGGGGCCGCCTCTTTCTTTTGTCACATCAATGGAGGCCGATATGGCTCGATCCGTGAACGCGGAGACCATCGAACACGTCAAGCGATGGGAGGGTTTTCGTGCCCAGGCTTATCCCGACCCCGGCTCGCGCGATGGGAAGCCCGTAACCATCGGTTATGGCCAGACCCGGCGCAACGGCCGTCCCATTCAGTTGGGGGAGACCATCACCGAAGCCGAGGCGGCGCAATGGCTGCTGCAGGAGCTGGCGCGCGTGGCGGGCGTGGTTGAGCAGGCCGTCAAGGTGCCGCTCAATGACAACCAGTTCGGCGCCCTGGTGAGCTTCACATACAACGTGGGAGACAATGCCTTCAAGGGCTCCACGCTGCTCAAGAAGCTCAACGCCGGCGACTACCAGGCGGTCCCTGCCCAGATGGCCCGCTGGAACAAGAACGATGGCAAGGTCATGGAAGGTCTGGTCAACCGGCGTGCCTCAGAGGCTGGGCTTTGGGCGAAGGGCGCCTTCGTCTCGTCGGCGCCCGTCGATGCCAAACCCGGCAACCCGATCAAGGAACTGGTGACACCCGAGAACATGGCGGCCGGCGGCGGGCTTCTGGGTGGCGCTGCGGCGGTCGCGTCTGGCAATGGCCCGGTCCAGTACGCCATTGCCGCCCTGATGGTCATAGCGGCCATCACGATCGCTTTCCTCGTGATCAGGAAGGCAACGCGATGATCGACTTCATCCTCTTTCTTCTCGGCATGGTGCCGTGGCCGGCGTGGGCCGTGCTCGCCCTGTGCCTCATATGTGCCGTCCAGTTCGTCTGGGGCTGGCGGGCGACCATTGCCGCCATCATCTCCCTTCTGCCGATCCTGGGCTATCTCTGGGGCCGGAAGCGGCAAGCGGAGATCGATCAAGCCCGGCGCGACCGGGAGGCGCTTCAGGACGCCAGATATCGGCGTGAGGTTGACCAAGGCGTTTCCGAGATGGGCGCCCAGGACGTGTCCGAAGAACTCTCGAGGTGGAACCGTGATTAAGATCATCGCTCTGATGCTATCTGCTGTGATGATGGCCGGCTGCTCGACCACGGGCGGCAACTTCTGCGACCTAGCCGCGCCGATCCGTCCGTCGTCGGAAGATCGATTGACCGGCGGCACGGCAAGCCAGCT
>CAMLKN010000087.1 GCA_946480655.1 uncultured Devosia sp.
GCTAGCCGAACCGGTGCGTGGGCCGTCCGACTGCCGGGACGTTGATCGCGAAAAGGCCGCCCTCGGTAGGCGTTTGGACCAGCTGGTCCGTGGTCATGCCGAAGCGTGCCGACGTGATGTAGAGGGTCCGTAGGTCTGGTCCGCCGAACGCACAACTGGTGGGTGACGCACAGGGCAGGTCGACATACTCGGCGGACGCGCCGTCGCCTGCAATGATTGCCGCGGCGCCGCCTCCGGCAACACGGGCGTTGTAGATGGTGCCGATGCTGTCGCGGGTCGATCCATCCGGAAGGCCTCGATCGAGGCGCAGCGGCAGCGTTCGGCGGTTCGCCAGGCCTGTGTCGCTCGCGACGAGATCGTAGGCATAGAGTTCGTTGGCCAGCGTATCGGCCGTGATGAACCGGCCATCGTCAGTCCAGATCATCGTGTTGGTGATGCCGAAATCGCGGTCGGTCAATTGCGTCACGATCGCGTCGGGAGCGATGCGGTAGAGCGCGCCGCTATTGCCGCTCATCGGCTGCGGACCGCCATCGGGGCCGATGTTTTCGGCCATGGTACCGACCCAGAACGATCCGTCCGGCGCGACGACGCCCTCGTTGAGCCGGTTGCCCGGCAGATCCGGTTCGGGCACCGCGAAGGTTTCGAACGATCCACCGGGCCGCCACAGGCAGACGCGCTGCCGGAGGCCAACGATGAAGCCGCCATCTTTCCGCAGCCCAATCGACGTAGGCAGTTCCGGCGTGGCCCACACATCCTGCGCGCCGCTGTCCGGCGCCCAGCGATGAATTCGGCTGCCGACGATGTCGACCCAGTAGAGCGATTGCTCAGCGTCCACCCAGATCAGGCTTTCGCCGACGATGTTCCGGCAATCGAGAACGAGCCGCGCCGTCACCGCTTCAACTCGTCGTCAAGCGGCGCGGCCTTGATGAGGTCGGTCAGCCGGCGGTGCCAGGCAATATCCCGCCACATGCCGTGATATTGCGGTCCGCAGAAATTGGATGTGCAGATGGCGGTCCAGCGGCCGGTGGCGGCCGCCTGCTCGACGCCCGCCGCGCACACGTCCATCATCCAGTCCCACTCGGCCATCGGCCAGTCGCGATACATGACCGAAGCCCAGGCCTCGGTCGTGACCAACGGCTTATGGGTCCGCCGCGACCAGTCGGCGGCCTTGCCGATCCACTCGGTGAGTAGCGCATCAAGCTGTGGCTTGTTGGCGAGGTAGTAGGGCTTCGCCTTGCGAACCAGAGTCTGGAACTCGCGGGTGCCGAAGGAGTAGCCGATATCGGCGTAGAAGCTGCTCGTCGCCGGGTGCGTGATCCAGATGTGCGGCTCGAGGAAATCGAGCATGGTGACGTCCTGCTCATCCCACAGATGGAACTGGTCGGACTGGGAATAGGTGTAGTCGAGATCCGGGAAGGCGCGCTTGAGGATGGCGATACTGTCGCGCATCCAGCCGATGATGCGGGGCGAGGTCAGCGGCTCCGGTGGCGCCGTCTCGGTGCCGTAGAGATAGGGCGCCCATTTGGCGTTGGGATATTCGTTGCACAGATCGACGTAGAGCAGGGCATCGAGCAGCCCTGCTTGCTCGACGATTTCCAGCGTCGCCAGCCAGATCCGTGCCTGGTCGTCGGGCGTCTTGATCCGCATGCGGACATCGTCGCTGTCGCGCTTGTACCAGGTGGAGAGGCCCACCGCGATGCCGCGCTCCTTGCACTTGCCGATGAAGCTCACGAGGTTCTCGCCGAGCCGCGAAATGTCGACTTCGCCCGGCGCGCCCCAGTCACCGTCCTGACCATCGGAATGGATGGTCCAGGTCTGGTCCGGATCGACGGCGATCAGATGCGGGAAGGCGTCGATACGCACGGCGTCATAGCCACGCTCGGCCAGCTCATCGAGCGCCTGGTCCCAATCCTCGTAGCCCGCACCGGGCCAGCGCCGTTCGATCCATGAAAATTCCCACATCGAGATGGCGCGGGGGCGAGAGATAGTGATCTTGGTCATCAGCGCTGCAGATCCTGGTCGATGGCAGAGGTTTTGATGAGGTCGGTCAGCCGCTTGTGCCAGGCGATATCGCGCCACATGCCGACAAATTGCGGACCGCAGAAATTGGAGGTGCCCATACCGACCCAGCGACCGGTTCCGGCGGCGTGAGTGACGCCAAGTTCGCAGAGATCCTTGATCCAGCCCCAGTCGAGCAGGGGCCAGTCCTTATAGTCGACCACCGACCAGCATTCGGTGGTGACCAGCGCCTTGCCGGAGGCACGTGACCAGGCGGCGATGTTGTCGATCTCGCCAGTCAGCGCGCCGTCATAGCGGGCCTTGCCATCACGATAAACCTCGTACCCGCATGCAACGATGTTGTCGAAGCCCTGTGGCGAGAACTTCTCGAAATTGTAGCCGACGGCTTCGTTCCAGTCGCTGGTCGAGGGATGCGACATCCAAATATGCGGCTCGAGGATATCGAGCATGCCCACATCCTGCTCGGCCCAGTCGCGATACTGCGTGCAGAACGAATAGGTGTAGTCGAGATCGGGATACTGCCGCCGTGCGATCTCGATGCTGTCGCGCATCCACGCCACGATATGTGGTGCGCGGCGCGACACTTCCTCGCCCTCGATGCCCCCGTAGAGATAGGGCGTCCAGAACGGGATCGGGAACTCGTTGCAGAAATCGACATAAAGCAGCGCATCGAGCAGCCCGGCCCGATCGATGTGGCCGAGCGTATCGGTCCAGATGCGCGCCTGGTCGGCTGGCGTCTTGATTTGCAGGCGCACGTTGTCCGGGTCCTGCCGGTACCAGGTGGAGAGGCTGACGCCGATGTTGCGGTCGCGGCACTTGGCGATGAACTCGATGAGCGCCGGCATGACGCGGATTCGGGTCAGGGACTGGGCGCCCCAACTGGTCTGGTTCCAGGTTGGAATTATCTCCCACTCCTTGCCCGGATCGGCCGAAACCAGATGCGGGAAGGCATCGATGCGCACGGCGTTGTAGCCGCGCTCGGCGAGCTCATCGAGCGCGACGTCCCAGTCCTCGTAGCCGGCCCCTGGCCAGCGCCGCTCGAGCCATGAAAAGTCCCACATGGTGATGGCGTAGGGCCGCTGGAACGACGGTTTCATCTGCTCTCCCCTATGGCGCAGGCTCGCATAGGACGGTGCCTGTCTGCTTCGTCAAGAGCCATTTTTAGTCGGTTAGATGTGATATTGACAATAGGTAGATCGCATGCTTTTTTAATTTCAACGATAACCTAGCATACAGGTTGATATGACCAACCCGCCCTATCTGCGTCCCATCGATGCCGAAGACGAAGAGGCCGCGCCGACGAGCCTTGTGTCGCGCGTCATCCACGGCATCCGCCTGACGATCCGGTCCGAGGGGCTCAAGATCGGCGACCCGCTGCCCAGCGAATCGGCAATCGGCGAACAGTTGGGCGTGTCACGTGCGGTGGTGCGTGAGGCATATCGCTCCATGGCGGCGCTGAAGCTGATCGATGTCGGCAATGGCCGGCGCGCCCGGGTCTCGGCGGTGGATCACGAGGTTCTGGCGCTGGTCATCGACCATGGCGTGCAGACCGATCAGGTCTCGGTGCAGCAGATCCTCGATGTGCGCCGCACCATCGAGATGCGGACTGTGGGCCTCGCCGCCCTCCGCCGCACCGACAAGGAGGCACGCGAGATCAAGGCGCTCGCGGCCGCCATGCGCGCCGACTTCCACGAGGCCGAAAAGGTCATGGAGCACGACATCGCTTTCCACGAGACCATCGCGCGCGCGTCGCGCAATCCGATGTTCGCGCTGATGGTCGGATCGTTCCACGTCGTCACGCGCCAGACCTGGCGCGTTGGCTGGGTGGCGCGCGAGACCGACGCTGATCGCTACGACAACGTGGCCTGCCACGAGGCCATTGCGGACGCTATCGAGACCGGCAATCGCGCCGCCGCCGAAGCGCAGATGGCCGCGCATTTCGACAATACCGTCAAGGTGCTGCTCGCCAGCGGCATCAATTGAGACCTCGGGACGACCGCAAGTGAAGATCAAGAAGATCGAAACGATCCGCATCGCCGAGCACGCCAATATCTGCTGGGTGCAGGTGCATACCGATGAGGGTCTCGTCGGCCTCGGTGAAACCTTTTTCGGCGCGCAGGCAGTGGAGGCCTACCTGCACGAAACCGCCGCGCCCATCCTGCTCGGTCAGGACGCTCTCGGCATCGATCGGATATCCAAACTGCTCACTGGCTACGTCGGCTTTGCGTCGAGCGGCGTCGAGATGCGTGGCAATTCCGCCGTGGACATCGCGCTCTGGGATCTCTTCGGCAAGGTGACCAACCAGCCGATCGCCCAACTGCTGGGCGGTTTCACCCGCGACTCCATCCGCACCTACAACACCTGCGCCGGCACTGGCTACATGCAGGAAGGCGGTCAGAAAGTTGCCAACTACGGCATTGCCGCCAGTCGCAACCAGTACAACGACCTTGATGCCTTCCTGCATCGGGCCGACGATCTGGCCGAGGAGTTGCTCGCCGACGGCATCACGGCAATGAAGATATGGCCCTTCGACATGGCGGCCGAGAAGGCCGGCGGCAACTACATCAGCACCGAAGACCTGAAGGCTGCGCTCGTCCCCTTCGAGAAGATTCGCAAGCGGGTCGGCGACAAGATGGACATCATGGTCGAGTTTCACTCGATGTGGCAGCTCCTGCCAGCGATGCAGATTGCCCGCGCGCTCGCGCCGTTCAACATGTTCTGGCACGAAGACCCGATCAAGATGGACTCGCTGGGCGATCTCAAGCGCTACAGCGATGCCTCGCTGGCACCGGTCTGTGCCTCCGAGACGCTCGCCACCCGCTGGCGCTTCCGCGACCTGCTGCAGACCGATGCGGCGGGCGTTGTGATGTTGGACCTCTCGTGGTGCGGCGGGCTCTCCGAAGGCAAGAAGATCGCCACCATGGCGGAGGCCTGGCACCTGCCTGTCGCCCCGCATGACTGCACCGGGCCGGTGGTGCTCGCGGCCTCGACGCATCTCTCGCTCAACGCGCCCAATGCTCTCGTCCAGGAGAGTGTGCGGGCCTTCTATCGCACCTGGTACGGCGACCTCGTCACCGCGCTGCCTCAGGTGAAGAACGGCATGATTTCCGTGCCGCCAGGACCGGGCCTGGGCCTCGAACTCAAACCCGATCTCGACCAGAGCTTCGGCATCACCCGCAGGGTCTCCGAAGCTCGATAGTCAAGAAAACCATTGGGAGGAAACCAAATGAAGAAGTTGCTTACTGCGCTCACCGTCGGTGCGGCGTTCCTAGCCGGCCCGGTCCTCGCCCAGGACGCGCCGCTCCGCATCATCTTTGCCCCGCACGCTGACTCCGGCAATGCGTTCTGGCTGACGGTCAAAAAAGGCTATGACGATGCCTGCGCCCTGATCGCCGCCGACTGTCAGATGCTGTTCACCAGCAAGACCAACGACATCCAGGGCCAGATTGCCAACATCCAGTCGGCGATCGCGCAGAGCCCCGACATGATCATCGTCTCCATCGTCGACAACAACGCGTTCGATGAGGTGATCAAGGAAGCCACGGACGCCGGTATCCCGGTGATCTCGACCAATGTCGACGATCTCGAGGGCAGCAAGGGCAATTCGCGTCTCGCCTTCGTCGGGCAGGACTTCAACCTGGCCGGTCTCGCGCTCGGCCGCGCCATGTCCGCCAAATTCCCAGCGGAAGGTCCAATCAAGGTGCTGATCGGCGTCAACGCACCGGCCGACAACTGGTCGCGGACGCGGGCCAACGGCATCATCAAGGCGCTGGAAGAATGGAAGGCGGATCATCCCGATCGGACCATCACCTGGGACGAGATCGATGCCGGCCTCGACTACGGCACCGCGGGCGACCGCTTCGGCAATTACCTGACAGCCAACCCAGATGTGACCGCCTATGCCGATACCGGCTTCTGGGATGTCGGCGTTGTTTCCGTGCTCAAGGATCGCGGCATCGAGCCGGGAAAGGTGATCGTCGGCGGCTTCGACCTTGTGCCCGACGTGATGGCGGCGATGAAGGAAGGCTACATCCAGTTCCACATCGACCAACAGCCCTATCTGCAGGGATATGCGCCCGTGCTGCAGGCGCCACTGATCAAGAAGTACAAGCTGGCCGCCTATGATGTGAACACGGGTTCCGCAGTGGTCACTCCCGACCAGGTGGAAGCGATCGAGCAACTCAGCAAGGATGGCTATCGCTAGACAACCCGTTCTTCGCGGATGGCCGCCTGGCCGTCCGCGGAGCCTTCTTCAAGCCACTAGAGGATTGACGCTCGAATGAAGCGCTTGCTCAAAGTCTATATGGAACGTCCCGAACTCGTCGCCCTCGTGGTGCTGATCGTGCTCGTTGCGTATTTCTCCGCAGCCACCAACGGCCTTTTCGTCAATCCCCAGAATCTGCGCGGCATCCTTAGCCTGTTCCCCGAACTCGCCATCATGGCGCTAGGCTTTGGTCTGCTGATGATTGCCGGCGAGTTCGATCTTTCGATCGGCTCCATGTTTGGCCTCGCGCCGATGGTTCTGTGTACTCTGTGCATGAACGGGATTCCGTTTTGGCCAGCGTTCGTGCTCGCGCTGCTCTGCTGCGTGGCCGTCGGAGTGATCAATGGGCTCGTCACGATCAAGTTCGAGATCCCGAGCTTCATCACCACGCTGGGCATGCTGTTCATGCTGCGCAGCTTGGCGGTCGTACTCTACTCCCAGGGTGCTGCCCCGACCATGCCGGCTGACGCACCCAAATGGGCCTTCTCGGACGGCATCGGCGTTATCCGCGTTTCAGTGATCTGGCTCATCGGCTTGGCACTGCTGGTCTACCTGTTTCTAGAGCGTACCAATTTCGGCAACTGGATCCGGGCCACCGGCGGCTCGCTGGAATCCGCCAAGGCAATGGGCATCCCCACCACGCTGGTCAAGACCATCTGCTTCATCATCTGCTCGGTGTTCGCCGGTCTTGCCGGCATCATCCAGGTGATCCGAATCGCTTCACCGCTCCCTTCGCTGGGCGAGGCGATGGAACTGCAGGCTATCGCTGCCGCGGTGATCGGCGGCATCGCCCTCTCTGGTGGTGTCGGCAGCATCCTGGGTGCCGTCATCGGTATGGCCATCATCCGCGTCATCGATGCGGGACTGATCATGAGCCGCGTAGATGCCAGCTGGTTCAAGTTCGCCATCGGCCTGCTCACCATCGTTGCGGTGATCGCCAATGCCTGGCTGGGGCGCACCGCTCGCAAGATGAAGGTGGAGACGTCCAAATGAGCGCCCCGATCATCGAATGCGTCGGGCTCGAGAAATGGTACTCGGGTGTCCATGCACTCAAGAACGTCAGTCTCACCGTAAATCGCGGCGAAGCCGTCGGGCTCGTCGGCGACAATGGAGCCGGCAAGTCGACGTTGATCAAGATCCTCTCCGGTGTGCACGAGGCCGATGCCGGAACCATCAAGGTGGAGGGGCGCGAAGTGCAGATTCGCAACCCGCGCAAGGCGATGGAACTCGGGCTGGAGACGATTTACCAGTACAACTCGATGGTTCCCACGATGACCATCGCCCGCAACGTGTTCATAGGACGCGAGCCGCTGAAATGGTCGCTTGGTGGGTTTGGCGTCATGGACCAGCGCAAGATGCGTGAGGAGAGCGTCAGGGCCATCGCCGATGTCGACCTGCACCTGCGCTCGCCCGATGCCCTGGTCGGCGAACTCTCCGGCGGCCAGAGGCAAGGCGTCGCCATTGCCCGAGCCATGCACTTCAAGTCCAAGGTGCTCATCCTGGACGAACCCACCAACCATCTCTCGGTCAAAGAGACCGACAAGGTGATCGGTTTCGTCCGCGACCTGAAGCGGCAGAACGTCACGGGTCTTTTCATCTCGCACAACATGCATCACGTGTTTCAGTGCTGCGACCGCATCGTGGCCATGGCCCGCGGCGAGATTGTCTTCGACAAGCCGACCAGGGACACCTCGATCGATGAAGTGCACGGGTATCTGTGATGGGTGAGTTCAGCGGCCGACATGTGCTGATCACTGGCGCGCTCGGCACGCTGGGCACCGCCCAGGCCGAGGCGTTTGGCGCAGCTGGTGCAAGCCTCATCCTGCTTGATCGACCAGGTGACGTTCGCGGAGAGCGTCGGGCCGCCGAGCTCGCGCAGCGCCTCGGCGTCAACGCCCGCTATCTCGGACAGGATATCGGCGAGCTCAAGGCCAGCGAGGCTCTGGTGCGCACGCTGGCAGACGAGTTGGGCGGCATCGACGTGCTCGTCTCCAATGCCGCCTTGATCATCAACAAGCCGTTCGAGGAATTCTCGATCGAGGAGTACGAGGATCAGCTCCGCGTCAACGCCGCAGCGACCTTCGCCTTGGTGCGTGCCGTCGCGCCGGGCATGAAGGCGAAGCGTGATGGCCGCATCGTCAATTTCTGTTCGGTGACGCTCAATGGCCGCTGGGACGGCTACGTCCCTTATGTGGCGAGCAAGGGTGCTATGCTGGGGCTGACCAAGTCGCTGGCGCGCGAACTGGGGCCGTTCAACGTGCGCGTCAACGCCGTGTCACCGGGCGCGGTGGTCTCGGAAGCCGAGAACCGTGTCTTCGCCGACCGGCTCGGGCAGTACAATGAGTGGATCCTCGAGAACCAGTCGTTGAAGTCCCGCATCCAGCCCGAAGACGTCGCCGACCTTGTGCTCTTCCTGGCATCCGACCGCTCGCGCATGATCAGCGGCCAAAACTATGCCATCGACGGCGGCTGGTAG
>CAMLKN010000088.1 GCA_946480655.1 uncultured Devosia sp.
CGCACCCTGCCGCCCGCCGTCATCGACGAGCTCAAGCGCCAGACCCGCGAACTCGCCTTCGCGCTCAAGGTCGGGGGCCTCATGAACGTGCAGTTCGCCTACAAGGACGACACCATCTACCTCATCGAGGTCAACCCGCGCGCCTCGCGCACCGTGCCCTTCGTGGCCAAGGTCATCGGCGCGCCCATCGCCAAGATCGCCTCGCGCGTCATGGCTGGTGAAAGCCTCGCCAGCTTCGGCCTCGTCGAAAAGAGCTTGAAGCATATCGCCGTCAAGGAAGCCGTGTTCCCGTTCAACCGCTTCCCCGGCGTTGACACCGTGCTCGGGCCGGAAATGAAATCGACCGGCGAGGTCATTGGGCTGGACACCGATTTCGCCGTGGCCTTCGCCAAGTCGCAGATGGGCGCCGGCCAGAAGGTGCCGACTTCGGGCACGGCCTTCATCTCGGTGCGTGACAGCGACAAGCAGTATATCGTCGACATGGCCCGCCACCTGGTCGAAGCCGGTTTCGAAATCCTCGCAACCGGCGGCACGGCGGCCTACCTGGTCGACAATAATGTCCCCGCGACCAAGATCAACAAGGTGCTCGAAGGCCGGCCGCACATCGTCGACTCCATGAAGAACGGCGGCGTGCAACTGGTCATCAACACCACCGATGGTCTCAAGTCGATTTCCGACAGCCGCGACATCCGCCGCACCGCGCTTCTGGCCAAGATCCCCTATTACACCACCATCGACGGCGCCCTCGCCGCCGTGGAAGGCATCGTCGCCCTCAAGCAGGGCAGCCTGCAAGTCCGCGCCCTGCAGGAATATTTCGCGGCCTAGGGCTGGCCCGCAGGGCACTTTCGCTCCAGTGGAGCGACATTAGGTTACTTTGCAGACGCTTCGCGCAGCGAGTACCCGGCTCCAATGGAGCCGGGCAAGGCCAGAAGGCCATGAGAGCTATGCTCGAATAGCGGGCGAATGCGCCTCCGCTGGCGAAAGAGCCGCGAGGTGCGGCTCTCCCCGCATCGACCTTGACGGCGGCTTGGCGCTGGGGCCTCAATGAGCCCTGCTTCAATCGGTTCGAGGTTTGCAATGCGACCCTATGCCGTTTCCCTCCTTGTTCTCCTCTGCATGCCCGCAGGGGCCTTAGAGCTCAACCCGATCACGGGAAGCGTTGCCGGCGTCGATCGCTCCTACGCCGAACCGCTCATTGAAAAGGATTTCGGGCCGATCATCGGGGCCAGCTACTACGATGGCTTGTTCAAGGTCGACGGACCGACGCCGGTCTACATCATCCAGGCCGAGGGCCGGGCCGACAAAGAGGTCACCTTCCTATTCTGCAATGAAAAGCTCTCCGGGTTCTGGGGCCACGTGACCCAGGATCAACTGCGCGACATCTATTGGTCCTATGGTCCGGAACCCTATGTCGGCGTCCCCATGAACGTGGAATATGCTATTGGGGAAATGCGCCTATACCTGCCCACCGAAGGCGCCGAGGTCATCTTCTGGGAATTGGGCGGCAAATCCATGAAGATCGAGGTTATCTATCCGGCCGAGCCCTGGCGGCGGTTCGAGACCGATGAATACTGCTCCGAGATTGACTGAACGACTGTCTGCTGGATAGTGGCTTCCTGCATCCAGCCATCTCCTGTTCATGGCGTGGACAGTTTCAGCATCGCGACAGATGTTTAGGCGAGAAAAATGATCCGCACAGCTCCGGTTGCAGCCGCGCTGCTCCTCACCACCGCACTGGCCTCGGCTCAGCCCCTCGACGATCAAATCCACGATTTCATCTACGCCCCCGGCTTCACCGCCGAGGACATTGGACGTCTCGATGAGCGCCTCATCAACCAGTGGCTGGACCTTACTGTCGCGACACCCGGCGGCACGGTAGGACCGCTCGAAAAGGCCATGCTCATCGCCGACATGGCGATCGAAGGCATTCGCACTCGGTCGGCCCTCGCCTATGGCGAAGTCATCGGCGAGGACGGCACGCCCTATAGTTTTGTCGAGGTGCGCCACTACAACCTCGCCGCCGTCATCCACGCCGAAACCGAAGACGCCTATGGCCCGGAAAACACCGCGCCGGTCGAAGAGTTCGGGCTGGGAGACCACATGGCCTGGCGCTTCGTCTTCATGCCCGAAATGAACAACGCCGCCGTGCTGCTGGAAGCCAGCAGCCGCATCATCTCCGACAAGGAAGCCAGCAAGGCCGACTGCACCGGCCGGCCTTGTCTCGATCCCTATGCCGGGTTCGACGATCCAGCCTGGGAGGAAATTGACGGCCAGGTGCCCACCTGGCCAGCGCTCTATGTTGCAGAATCCGACGAAACCGCCACGCCCGCCCACGCCATTGCCGAACTCGCCGTCTTCGGCTTCTGGGCCAACGCGGAGAGCGGGCAATATCAATGGACCGGTGGTGAGCACCCCGAGGCGGTCCGCGACGCAACGCCTTATCGCTTCATCGGCATCGACCGGTATCTGGGCCAGGAAGCCAGCATTGACGCCATCTGGCAGGAAACCGCCCTCAACGACGATGCGCTGGCCTCCCTAACCTTCCGCCGCGCCGATATCGGTGGCTCGGTGCAGTTGATGCGGTCAAGCACCCCGCGCTGAATCGGCGAAGAACCGGTCAACCAGCGCCAATGCGCCGCGCACATCCTCGTCACCGACATCGAGATGCGTCACCCAGCGCTGCTGTCCATAGCGGCCGGTGACGCCAACGCCGTTCTCCCCCAGATAGGCCAAGAACCGCTCGCCCAGGTCGGCCTCCATATCCACCCACAGGATATTGGTGTCCGGCACGGTCACGCGCAGCGCCTCGTGCCGGGCCAATCCCTCAGCCAGCATTTTTGCCCGACGGTGGTCCTCGGCCAACCGCGCCACATTGTGCTCCAGTGCATAGAGTCCAGCCGCCGCCAGCACGCCAGACTGCCGCAACCCTCCGCCCAGCATCTTGCGGTTGCGCCGTGCCGTCTCGATCAGGTCCGCCCGGCCCACCAGCACTGATCCCACGGGCGCACCGAGCCCCTTGGACAGGCAGATCGAAACTGTATCAAAGGGCGCGGCAAAGTCCCGGATGTCGAGGCCGAGCGCCACACAGGCATTGAAGGCCCGCGCGCCGTCCAGATGCAGCCCCAACCCATGCCGCTCGGCTATGCCGGCCACCGCCCGCATGTAGTCCACCGGCAGCACCCGTCCACCAAAGGTGTTTTCCAGCGCAATCACCCGGGTCGTCGCAAAATGGCTGTCGCCCTTCTTGATCGCCGCCTCGATATCGTCCAGCGCCATGGTGCCATCGGCCTGGTGGGCGATCGGCTGCGGCTGGATCGAGCCCAGCACCGCCGCCCCGCCGGCTTCATATTTGTAGCAATGAGCATTCTGCCCGGCGATGAACTCGTCCCCGCGCCCGCAATGGCTCATCAGGGCAAGCAGGTTCGACATTGTCCCCGTAGGCACGAACAGGGCCGCGTCCTTGGCCAGCATGCCCGCCATCCGCTGCTCCAGCAGGTTGACGGTCGGGTCATCGCCAAAGACGTCGTCGCCCACTTCGGCGTCCGCCATGGCCGCCCGCATGCCCGCGGAGGGCTTGGTCACCGTGTCGGAGCGGAAATCGTGGCGGATGGCGTTCATGGCAGGCTCCTCAAAAGACCCGCCCCTTCTGCCAAGCCCTTGCGCAAATTGCTAGGCCGCGACGTCCCCGCCTTTGGTCTCATCATTGGCCGCGGTCAGTTCCACCACCGGCTTGCGCGCCACGACCAGGATGCCGGTGATCGGCGCACCGCGATCAAAGCGCAGCACGGCCGTCTCGAAACGCAGGGTCTCGAGCCCTGCCACGACCAGTGCATTGCGCGCCGCGTCCACGCCATGGGCATAGCGCAGGCTGGGCCTGAGGAAGATTTCTTCCTCCCCGTCATGGGCCTCGAGCGAGAAGGCCACCAGGCCGCCGGGTCGCATGGCCGGAACAAGCGCCGCAAGGATCGGCTGCAACGCGCCGCAATAGATCAGGACGTCGGCCGCCGTCACCAGGTCCGCATCGGCCCGCCGCGCATTGAGCGTCGCCACCAGCTCGCCCTTTGACAGGCTGTCATAGATGCCCTTGCGTGCTGTCTCGGCGATCATAGCGGCGGAAATGTCGACGCCTTCCAGATGCCCCACCTTGGTGCGCAGCCGCTCGCCCATGAGGCCCGTGCCACACCCCAGGTCCAGCGCCCGCTCGAAACTGGCGATACCCAGCCGCGCCATTTCCGCATTGACCAGATCGTCGAGCAGGTCCGGTACCCGGTAGCCAAGCTTGCCGACCAGCGAAGCCTCGAATTGCGGCGCATACTGGTCGAACAATGCCTCGACATAGCCTACCGCCGTGCCCTCGCCGGCCGGCCCGGCGTCGTGTGCCGCCAGCTTCAGCCGCGCGCCGAAGACCCCGTCGTCATCCAGCGCCTCGAGCCGCCGCCAGGCCGCGATCGCGGCAGAGATGTTGCCGGCCTTCTCGTGATAGCTGCCCGCAAGGTCCCATCCCGCCGCCCAATCGGGAGACAGGTCCAGGGCCTGCTCGACCAGTTCGGCCGCCGCCGGAAAATCACCCTGTTCGGCCAGCATGCGGGCATAGTCCGCGCGCCGGTCGGCGATCACATCGCCGGAAGAATAGAACGCCTTGGTCAAGACGGATTGCTTTCGAGAGAACCGGCCTGCATGGCGCGGCGCGCGGGGATTTGCCGCATAGCAGGCACAAACGCAAGCAAAAATGCTGCGCACCGCGCCTGTGACGAATTGTTCACTGTTCATCTATCCGGACTGCGCTAGTATGGAACCGTCCATGCTTCGCGCAACCTCCGTGCGATACCGTGGCAGCCAAGCGTCTTCCGCACTGGCCGGTCCGGACCAATCAGGTTCTGGACGTACTTAATCTTAAGTGATTGCTGCCTCGGCGGAATTTCCAGTTCTGCCGGGTGTTTAGCCACGCCTACACGACATATTGATGCGTCGCCTTTTTCAGGCTAGGCTTCGCCCCATCGAATATTGCGGCCGACTGATCTGAAGACGCGAATTCCGTTCGCAACTGCTGACGTCATCTACCGATATTTCGATATCAACTAGGTTCCGGCCAGGTGCATGGCCGTGACCGATCCAGCAGCGACTGCACGAGGGAACGCGCATCATGGCAACTGGTACCGTTAAGTGGTTCAACGGCCAAAAAGGCTATGGCTTCATTCAGCCGGACGAGGGTGGGGCGGACGTTTTCGTCCACATCTCCGCTGTCCAGCGTTCGGGCCTCAATGGCCTCGATGAAGGCCAGAAGGTGAGCTACGAGATCGTCAAGGACAAGCGGACCGGCAAGTCCGCCGCCGACAATCTGACTGCCAGCTAAGACTGGCATTTGCCTGAAAGAGATGGGCGCATCCAGGACATGGATGCGCCCATTGTCTATTCTGCCCTGAAATCCTCGTAGCAGTCATAATTGCGCTGCCGCACGATCCGCCCGTTGCGCAGCTCGAAGACCATGCAGATATGGGCGATCATCGTCTCCCCAGCCTGCAATCGCCCGATTCCCATGGCCAGGTCCCCTTCCCATCGCGCCTCCACCACGACGCTTTGCTCCGTGGCAACGATGCCTGCCAGATGATAGCGCTGGGCCTTGAGCACTTTGCCTTCGGCCGATCTGCGAAGACCGGCCAGCATTGCCGCCTTGTCATCGGTGCCGCCCGCCGGCCGGATCAGGTTCGGAAGCTCCGTGAACTGCATCTCGGCGTCGAGCAACGCCTCCACAGTGTCGACATCGAACCGCTCCACCGCGCGAATATAGGCCGTCACAATCTCAATCACGTCAGTCATCTGCACCTCACTAGAACATCGTTCTAGTCATGTCTCTAGAACAATGTTCTAGTATTGTCTATGGGTACCAAATGAGCGCACCGATCGATCGCCGCGAGTCTATCCTGGCCGCCGCACTGCGATGCTTTGTGGAAAAGGGCTATCGGGGCACCTCGATAGCCGACATCCGCACGGCCAGCGGCGCCAGCACCGGCAGCATCTATCATTTCTTCTCCGGCAAGGGTGCCATTGCCGAGGCGCTGCTGCGGCAATCGGTTTCCGGCTGGGCCGACCAGTCAGGAACCGCTTCGGACGACCCGGAAACAGCGATCAAGGCCTCCGTCACCGCACTGGTGATCTGGGGCCTGGCCAATCCAGGCCATCTCCGCTTTCTCGACGAAGTCCGTATCCTTGCCTTGACTGACCCGGAGCTCGTCGCGGTGCGGAACCTGATCGATCAGGGGCACATGGCAGCGGCAGCGCGGTTCGGGACAATGCAGCAGCAGGGCGCCGTCCGAAAGATCCCCTTCGCCATTGCCCATGCGCTGATGCTGGGTCCCGCCTACAGCTACCTCCGCCAGGCTCCATCCGCATCGCCCGACGAGGCCCGGCGGCTGGCCGGCCTGTTTGCCGATGCGGCATGGCAGGCGGTGCGCTCCTGACCGATGCAGGGCTGCGCCTGTGCAGAGACCACTTGTGGGGCGCACGGCGACTTGACCGGAGCGCCCGGCGCGGGCAAGCTGCCGCCATCTCCCGCACATAACTTGTCGTGAAGCGGTGGCCGAACGGCGTTTGGCAGGGAGATACCATGCCGCTCCTCCCGCGAGTGGCGGGGCAACACGTCAATCTAGGCCAGTCGCGGCCCGGCAATCCGGTCCCGCGACGGTATTTTTTATGCCGAGCCCATTGGAGGCAGCACGACTATGGACAAGGTTCCGATGACGGTTCAGGGCCACAAGGCCCTTGCAGCGGAGTTTGAACACCGCACCAGCAACGAACGCCGTCGCATCATCGACGCGATTGCCGAGGCACGCGCTCATGGCGATCTGTCCGAAAATGCCGAATATTCCGCGGCCAAGGAGCAGCAGAGCCTCAACGAAGGCCGCATCAAGGAGCTCGAAACGCTCCTGGCCCTTGCCGATGTCATCGACGTTTCCAAGCTGAGCGGCGACAAGGTCAAGTTCGGCGCCACGGTCACCTTCATCGACGAGGATACCGAGGAAGAAAAGACCTATCAGGTCGTCGGCGACCCCGAAGCCGACGCCTCGGCCGGCCGAATTTCCATATCGTCGCCCCTCTCCCGCGCCATGATCGGCAAGGAAGAAGGCGACACGTTCGAGGTCGCGGCCCCCGGTGGCGCCCGCAGCTACGAGATCGTCAAGATTCGCTTCATCTGAGAATCATCGCGGGCCGGCCCGACGGCCGGCCGCCGATCCTGCGAGCAAATCATGCTGCGCAGCGCCTCAAATTGAGGCATTTCACTGCTTTGCTGTGTCTTTCATGTGCACTGCCGCGGGCATAAGCTCCGCGGCAGTGACTTTGCCTTGAAACCTGTCCCTTTCGCCTCTTAACTAGAGGCCGAGGGAGAATTCCTGATCGATTGGAGTAACGTCGCGATGCACGCGAAGGTCATCATCATTGGCTCCGGCCCGGCCGGGTACACCGCTGCCATCTATGCAGCGCGCGCCATGCTCGAACCCGTGATGATCCAGGGCCTGCAGCCGGGCGGCCAGCTCACCATCACCACGGATGTCGAGAACTATCCCGGCTTTGCCGACGTCATCCAGGGCCCCTGGCTCATGGACCAGATGAAGGCGCAGGCCGAGCATGTCGGGACGAAGATCGTCAACGACATCATCACCCATGTCGATTTCGACCGCCGTCCTTTCGTGCTGACCGGCGACAGCGGCGACACCTATACTGCTGACAGCCTCATCATCGCCACCGGCGCCCAGGCCAAATGGCTGGGCATTCCCTCCGAGCAGAAGTTCCAGGGTTTTGGCGTCTCCGCCTGCGCCACCTGCGATGGCTTCTTCTATCGCGGCAAGCAGGTTCTCGTCGTCGGCGGCGGCAATACCGCCGTCGAAGAGGCCCTGTTCCTGACCAATTTTGCCGAGAAGGTCATCGTCGTGCATCGCCGCGATGAGTTCCGCGCCGAGCGCATCCTGCAGGAGCGCCTGTTCAAGAATCCCAAGATCGAAGTGCGCTGGAACACCGAGGTTGCCGAAGTGGGCGGCACGCCCATGCCGCCGTCGGTCAATTCCGTCACCCTGCGCAACACCCTTTCGGGCGAAACCTACGAACAGCCCATCGACGGCATCTTCGTCGCCATCGGCCATGCGCCTGCAACAGCCATCTTCGCGGGCAAGCTCGACATGAAGCCGGGCGGTTATTTGCAGGTGAAGCCAGGCTCCACCGAAACCAACATCCCGGGCGTCTTCGCGGCCGGCGACGTCACCGACGATGTTTACCGCCAGGCGGTCACGGCTGCCGGCATGGGTTGCATGGCCGCGCTTGACGCCGAGCGCTATCTCGCCGCCCATGAATTGGCGGAAGCTGCGGAATAGTCAGGCAATGTTGGCCCTTAGTCACGCTCCCGTCACAATTTTTCGGCCTCCCTCCGTTTCGGTGAGGGCTGTGGTTCGGCCCGGCTGATCAACAAAGAAAGCGTCATAGAACATGCTCGACTGGGACAAGCTCCGGATCTTCCACACCGCCGCCGAGTCGGGCTCTTTCACCCACGCCGCCGAGAAGCTGGGCATGAGCCAGTCGGCCGTCAGCCGCCAGATATCCGCGCTGGAAGACGATCTGGGCCTGAAACTCTTCATCCGCCACGCCCGTGGGCTTGTCTTGACCGAGGTCGGCGAGCAGCTGTTCCGCACTGCCCATCGCATGCATTGGGAATTGCAGCAGGTCGAGACGCAGATGTCCGAAAGCC
>CAMLKN010000089.1 GCA_946480655.1 uncultured Devosia sp.
ATCAAGGCCGCAATTGCCCGTTGCCGCGCACGCGGTATTTGAAGCTGGTCAGCTGCTCCACGCCCACCGGCCCGCGCGCATGCATCTTGCCGGTGGCAATGCCGATCTCGCCGCCAAAGCCGAATTCGCCGCCATCGGCAAACTGGGTCGAGGCATTGTGCATGAGGATCGCCGAGTCGATCTCGTTGAAGAACTTTTCGACCGCTTCGGCATCCTCGGCGATGATCGCCTCGGTATGGTGGCTCGAATAGTGCTCGATATGGGCGATCGCGGCTTCGAGACTGTCGACCACCTTCACTGAGATGATCGCGTCCTCATATTCGGTCTGCCAGTCCTTCTCCGTGGCTTCGAGCGCCTCGGGGATCATGGACATGACCGTGGCGTCGCCGCGGATTTCGCAACCCTTGGCCACCAGCGCCGCGATGATGGGTTTCAGATGCGTTGCCACCACGTCCTTGTGCACCAGCAGCGTCTCGGCCGCCCCGCAAATGCCGGTGCGGCGCATCTTGGCGTTGAGCGTGACGCTCACCGCCTTGTCGAGATCGGCCGACCGGTCGATATAGACATGCACCAGCCCCTCGAGATGGGCAAAGACCGGCACACGCGCCTCGGACTGGACGCGCGCCACCAGCGTCTTGCCGCCGCGGGGAACGATCACGTCGATATTGCCATCGAGGCCCTTGAGCATCTCACCCACCGCTTCCCGGTCAGTCGTGGGGACCAGTTGCACGCATTCGACCGGCAGGCCGGCCAGATGCAGCCCGTCGAGCAGGCAATCGACAATGGCGCGGGAGGAATGGAAACTGTCCGAGCCGCCGCGCAGGATGACGGCATTGCCCGACTTGATGCAGAGGGCCCCGGCATCGGCCGTCACATTGGGCCGGCTTTCAAAGATCACGCCGATGACGCCGAGCGGCGTGCGCACGCGCTCGATATGCAGGCCATTGGGCCGGTCCCATTCGGAAATCACCGTGCCGACCGGATCGGGCAGTTCGGCAATGGTCTTTACCGCCTCGACGATCCCGTCAATGCGCGCATCGGTCAGCAGCAGCCGGTCGAGGAAGGCCTTGGAAATGCCCTTCTGCTCGGCCGCCTGCATGTCGAGCGCATTGGCGGCGAGAATCTGCTTGCGATGCGCATTGATGGCGCCGGCGGCCGTGAGCAGCGCGGTGCGCTTCTGCTCGGGCGTTGCGATCTTGAGCGCATTGGCGCCCTTGCGGGCGTTGCGGCCGATCTCGGCCATTACCGTGGCAATGTCGGTCGTGGTGGCTTCAGCCAGGCTCATGATCGGCCTCTTGTCTCTGCGGCTTTTCGGCGCTGCCGGTCAGCACCAGATTATCGCGATGCACCAGTTCGGCGCGGCTGTCCATGCCGAGCAGTGCGACGATGGTGTCGCTGCGCTTGCCCATGACGAGGCGCGCGTCCTCGCTGTCGAGGCCGACCAGGCCCCGGGCGATCTCGCGTCCGTCCGGATTGAGCACCGCAATGGTGTCGCCCCGCTCGAACGCGCCGGTGATGCGGGTCACGCCGATGGGCAGCAGCGAGCGGCCCTGGGTCAAGGCCCGCGCGGCACCGGCATCGACCTGCACGGTCCCGGCCACGGCCAGGGTGCCCATGATCCAGCGCTTGCGCGATTGGGCGCGGGTGGTGGCGGGTTTGAAGAGCGTGTGCAATCCGCCCTCGGTGAGGCGGCGAAGCGGGTGGTCTTCGGTGCCCTTGGCAATGATCATGGCCGTGCCCGCCAGCGTCGCGATCTTGCCGGCCTCGACCTTGGTGGTCATGCCGCCGCGCGACAGATGACTGGCCGCGCCGCCGGCCATGGCTTCGATGGCGGGCGTGATGGCCTCCACCACCGGGATATGGGTGGCAGAAGGATCCTTGGCGGGCGGCGCCGTATAGAGCCCGTCAATGTCCGAAAGCAGGACCAGGAGGTCCGCCTCGATCATGGTGGCGACGCGCGCCGACAGCCGGTCATTGTCGCCATAGCGGATCTCGGCCGTTGCCACAGAGTCATTCTCATTGATGATCGGGATGGCGCCGAGGCCGAGCAGCGTCTGGATCGTGGTGCGGGCATTGAGGTAGTAGCGCCGCTCCTCGGTAATATTGGGGGTGATGAGGATTTGCCCGGTGACGATGCCGTGCTTGCCCAGGGCGTCGGCCCAGGCTTGCGACAGGGCGATCTGACCGGCGCTGGCTGCCGCCTGGCTCTGTTCGAGCGTCAGGGCCAGCGCGGAGAGGCCCAGCAGGCCACGGCCCAGCGCAATAGCGCCGGAGGAGACAATGACAATCTCGCGGCCCTCGGCCTTGAGCGTAGCAATATCCTCGGCCAGCTCCGCGAGCCATTGCGCGCGCAGCTTGCCTGATTTGTCGACCAAGAGGGCCGAGCCGATCTTGATGGTGATGCGGCGGTAAAGGGCGAGGGGGTTCTGGGCGCTCATCTTGCGGCGAACTCGATCCACTCCCTCCCCCTTGCGGGGAGGGTTGGGGTGGGGGGGTAAATGGCAGGGTGCCGAGTGCATGACCACCCCCACCCAGCCTCCCCCGTCCAGGGGGAGGAGTGGCACCCAGTTTGCGAAAGCATCGAGGCTTTCAAGGCGTCCATTTGCCTTCGACCTTCTTGCGTTCGGCCTCGGCCTTTTCGGCCTTTTCGGCGTCAAGCACGTTGAGCACGTCGTAGAGCACCTGCTCGACGCCGGCGCCGGTGGCGCCCGAGACCTGGCGCACTTCGGCCTTGGACACCTTCTTCAGCGCCTTGACCTTGGCCTTGATTTCCTCGGGGGTCAGGGCATCGACCTTGTTGAGCACGACGATTTCCGGCTTGTCGGCCAGCACGTCGGCATAGGCGGCCAGCTCATAGCGCACCGCCTCATAGACATGGGCGACATCTTCGTTGGTGCCGTCGATGAGGTGGATGAGCACCTGGCAGCGCTCGATATGCCCCAGGAACCGGTCGCCGATACCAATGCCTTCGCTCGCCCCTTCGATGAGACCGGGAATATCGGCCAAGACGAATTCGCGTTCGCCGATGCGCACCACACCCAGGTTCGGGTGGAGCGTGGTGAAGGGATAGTCTGCAATCTTGGGCTTGGCGGCCGAAACGGCGGCAAGGAAGGTCGATTTGCCGGCATTGGGCTGGCCGACGAGGCCGGCATCGGCGATGAGCTTCAAGCGTAGCCAGATGCCTTTTTCCGTGCCTTCCTGGCCCGGATTGGCCCGGCGCGGCGCCTGGTTGGAGCTGGTCTTGAAATAGGCATTGCCGAAGCCGCCATTGCCACCCTTCAAGAGCACCACGCGCTGGCCCACTTCGGTGAAGTCGGCGATGAGGGTCTCCTGGTCTTCCTCGAAGATCTGGGTGCCCACCGGCACGCGCAGCACGACATCCTCGCCATCAGCGCCGGTGCGGTTCTTGCCCATGCCATGCACGCCCGTACCGGCGCGGAAATGCTGGGTATAGCGGAAGTCGATCAGCGTATTGAGCCCGTCGGCGCACTCGGCGATGACGTCGCCGCCGCGCCCGCCATTGCCGCCGTCAGGACCACCGAATTCGACGAATTTTTCGCGCAGGAAGCTGACGGCGCCGGCGCCGCCGGATCCGGACTTGATATAGACCTTGGCCTGGTCGAGGAATTTCATGCGTTTCGTGCCTTCCAGACGCTGCGCGTCAGTATGGTGTCGATATGCTCCAGCTCGGCGCTGCGCGCAAGGCAGAGCAGGGTCGATCGCCCTGTCTCGGTAAATCCCAGCCGGTGCTGGATGGCCAGCGAGGCATGGTTGAAGTAGAAAACGCCCGAATAGATGGCCGGCGCGTCGGTCGCGCCAAAATACCAGTCTATGACGGTCGCCGCGGCCTCGCTCATGATGCCGCGTCCCCAATGGGGCTTGCCCAGCCAATAGCCGATCACGGCATTGCCGCCCATGGGCTGGTAGCCGATATGGCCAACATAGCCCACACCTGCAAGCTCGATGGCGAAATTGACCGCATTGGGTGCGAAATCGGCCCGTTGCGTGCGCAGCCAGGCCCGTGCATCGGAGAGATGATAGGGAAAGGGCACGCGCGCCAAATTGCCGGCCACGTCGAGGTCGTTGAGAAAGAGCGCGATGGGCTCGGCATCGCCCTCTTGGGGCGGCCGCAGGATCAGCCGGTCGGTGACAAGGGTCGGGGTCATGCATTTGCACCGCATTGCAGGCGCCCACAGCCTCCCCCTCTCCCCCTGAGGGAGAGGGTGGATCGCGCGCAGCGCGAGACGGGTGAGGGGTTTTCTCCGCGTGCACCAGGCTCGCCAGAGCATCCTCCACCCCTCATCCGCCCTTCGGGCACCTTCTCCCTCAAGGGGAGAAGGGAGACTGGTGCCACCTCAGTCATCCCCGCCACTCCATCACCCAAAGCGGCTTGCCGCGGTGGCGCTCGACCACGCTGGTGGTTTGTTCGATGACGGAGAAGCCGGTCTTTTCCAGCACCCGGATCGAGCCGGCATTGTGCGCCAGCACGCGGGCCCGGATCGGGGTGAGGCCGATTGCGGCGGCGGCGCCCAGCAGGCCCTTGATCGCCTCGGGCGCGTAGCCTTTGCCCCAAAAACTCTCCCCCAGCCAGTAGCCCAGTTCGGTTGGCCGGTCGTCATGGAAGTAGAGCCCGATCACCCCCATCAGCCGGTCGCTGCTTTTGTCGGCAATGACAAAGGGGTGGTGGATGGCGCGCTGTTCCTTTTCGAGAAAGGCGCGGCCATGGTCGGGTTCATAGGGAAAGGGCAGGGTCGCCGTCGGCTCCAGCACGTTCCAGTTATTGGCCTGGGTCACCAGGTCGTCGAGGTCCGACACATGCGGCTTGCGCAGCACCAGTCGCTCGGTGTCGATCGTTTCGGGCAGGGCGTCCCTCAGGCGCATCGCTTTTCCTCTCTTGCCAGCCAGCTGGCCCGCGTCAGTGCGGTTAGAACATGAGGCACATTGTGCTGCAAAGCATGGGAAAAGCGCATGTCGCGGCCGGTTTCGACAAAACCCAGCTTGGCCTTGAGGCGCAGCGAGACGTGGTTGTCATGCTGGGCGCAGGAGGCAATGGCCTCGGACGTCGAATTGGCAAAGTGCCAGTCGATCACGGCCTGTGCCGCTTCGGTGCCATAGCCCCGGCCCCAATGGGGCTTGGCGATCCAGAAGCCCAGTTCGGGCCCGATGGTCACGCAGCCGATCAGGCCGCGGCCCGGCAGGTCGACGATGAACAGGGCCCTCTCCGCGCCCGGCCTGGGGGCGCTGCGCAGCCAGTCGCTGGCCATGGCCAGGGTGAACGGGAAGGGCAGGGGCGTCAGCCAGCGGGCGACGGCGAAATCGCTGACCCCCAGAGCAAAGCAGGGGGCGTCGTCGGGCCGGGCCGGCCGCAGCACGAGGCGGGATGAATGGAGCTCGGTCATCTCTCCGAAAACTCCAGATACATCATCACCATTTCGCGGCCAGCCAGGTTGTGGCTGCGTTCGATGGCAGTGCCGGTTTCCACGAAACCGGCCTTTCTGAGCACGCCGAGCGATCCGGCATTATTGACCAGAGCGCGTGACCTCAGGGCATGCGCCCCTGCCGCCCGGGCCGCGGCGACCAGCGCGATTGCCGCTTCACTGGCATAGCCGAAACCCCAATAGGGTTCGCCCAGCCAATAGCCCAGTTCGGGCACCTGGCCGTCGGCGAAATGCAGGCCGATCACGCCCACCAGCTCGTCGTCGCGCAGGATGGCGAAACACGCTTCGGCCCTGCTGGGCACGATTTGGTTGATGAAGTGTTCCGCGTCGCTCAACCCATAGGGAAAAGGCAGGCGCGCCATCCATTTGTGGACGTTCTCGTTATTGGCGAGGGCGGCGATGGCGGGAGCATGGGCCAGGGTCGGGGTGACCAGAACCAGACGCTGGGCGCGAATGGTGGCGGGCAGGCGGTCCTTCAGGGTGGTCGCGACGACGGTCATGGCAATGCTCCAGAAACGAAAAAGGGGAACCGGCGGACCGGTTCCCCTTTGCATTTGCTGTTTCTTGCCAAACGCTACGCCGGGGAACTGGTCTCCGGCGGGTTTGTCAGGCCTGCCGGGTTATTCGGCGGCCTCTGCCGGGATGACAGACACGTGTACTTTCGAGTTCGCGCGGGTGCGGAACGACACGGTGCCATCGACCAGAGCAAAAATCGTGTGATCCTTGCCCAGGCCGACGCCGGTGCCGACAGCCCAGCGGGTGCCGCGCTGACGCACGATGATGTTGCCGGCGATGACGGCTTCGCCGCCGAACTTCTTGACGCCGAGACGACGGCCAGCGGTATCACGACCGTTGCGGGACGAGCCGCCTGCTTTCTTGTGTGCCATGGTCTAGCTCCTTATTCCTTGTCGGCCTTGTCGGCCTTCTTGGCCGGGGCCTTCTTCGCCGGCTTTTCAGCGGCGGTGTCTTCGGTCTTGGCAGCGGCCTTCTTCGGCGCAGCCTTCTTGGCCGGGGCTTCGGCGGCAGCTTCAGCCTTGGGGGCCGCGGCCTTCTTCGGAGCGGCAGCCTTTTCGGCGACGGCTTCGGTCTTTTCGGCCTTGGCAGCAGCCTTGATCGTCGGCTTGGCGCCGCCGGTCAGGATCTCGGTGATGCGCACCGTGGTCAGCAGCTGGCGGTGACCGTTGCGGCGACGCGAATTGTGGCGGCGGCGCTTCTTGAAGATGATGACGGTCTTCTGCTTCTTGGTCTCGACCAGTTCTGCAGCGACCAGGGCGCCTTCCACCAGCGGAGCGCCGATGGTGTCGCCAACCATGAGGACCTGGTCGAAGGTGACGATGTCACCGGCCTCGGCCTCGAGCTTTTCGATCTTGATGACGTCGTTGGCAGCAACCTTGTACTGCTTCCCGCCCGTCTTGATAACGGCGAAAGTCATATTCATGCCGATTGGGTTTTCCCCACCGGTCCCTATCTGTCGCGCTCTGCGGCGCCGCGGATTTCGTGCCAGTTCCGCGGGCTTTTCGAATGATGAGGGCTGAAGGATTTCAGCCGGCAGCCTCGAGCAGCGTTTTCAAACAAAACCAGCGCACCGGACGAACCGGTGCGCAGATTGGTGGGCTTATCGGGTCAAAGCCCCGCGGAGTCAAGCGCAATGCACGCTGAAGCGACCACAAATGCTGACAACGTGCCAGCAAATTGCTCGTCTGCGTCAGGCGTTGGGGTACCAGTTGCGCAGCCGCACTTCCACTGCCTCATCCACTTCGGTTTCGAGCGGAGAAAGGTCGCTATCGCCATAGTGATAGGGATAGACCACCTTCGGCTTGAAGGTATTGATGGCCTCGACGGCCTGCGCAACCGTCATCGTATAGGGCAGGTTCATGGGCAGGAAGGCCAGGCTAATGCCCTGCAATCCCAGCATGTCTTCGGTCGGCTCGGTGTCGCCGGCAACATAGACAAGGGCATCGCCAAAGGTCAGGACATAGCCGTTGCCGACCCCGACCGGGTGATAGCGCATGCGGTCTTCGGTCGTGTTGTGGGCAGCGATGGCGCGGATCGGAAGGTCGACAATAGTGCCCTCGTCGCCATTGGCCATGGCCGTTGCATTGGCTTTAAGTCCCTCCGGCAGCTTGGAAAAAACGTCGCCATTGGTGATCAGCGGAGCGCTTCCGGCAATGGCTTCGAGCGTCGGCACGTCGAAATGGTCGCCGTGACCATGGGTGATGAGGATCGCCGAGGGCGGGGGCAGTCCCTCGTAGAGCGCCGGGCCACCAACGGGGTCGACATAGATCGCCTTGCCACTCCATTCGAGCACGAGGCTCGCGTGATCCACCGGATGGACCAGGAGGTCGCCGGCACTGGTTGCAATCGTATCGGCCATGGGTGCCTCCTGGGCCAGGGCGGTATGGGCGGCGAGATTGGTAGCAAAGCCGGCGAAGGGCAAGCCGGCCATGCCGGCAACGATGGTTCGACGGGTAACCATGGTCTAGTCTCCCTCAATTGTGTGATGACGGCACAGTAACGTCACCAGCAGCGTGCCGGATGGGATCGCACGCAAAAGTGACGGCGTCGCGGGAAGCCATCTTCCCACAAGCGGCGCAAAAGGGGTGTTGCAGGCGGCAAAAGCCTATGCCATAAGCCGCCCCGTATCGACCAGCCGCGCTCCCTCGGGGGTGCATTCGATCTCGCGGAGAGATGGCAGAGCGGTTGAATGCACCGCACTCGAAATGCGGCATAGGGGCAACTCTATCGGGGGTTCGAATCCCTCTCTCTCCGCCATTATCCTCCAGACCCGATGTTGCATTTTCGCCCGGAATCCGGGCCTCAGCGGCCGTTTGTCCGCGATTTTGGCGGGTTTCGGCAGCGGGTTTCCTCCACCAACGGCCCAGATGTTGCACAATGTTGCGGTTTCCCGGGGCTCTCCCGATCCTGCTTCACCGTCTGTCCGACCGTCTGTCCTGCGGGCGGCGTCGCTGGACTGGGCGGAGCGGGCAAGCAATAGTCCTCACCGATCAAGATGGACTGGGAGATCGAGCCTATGGTGCGCCGACGCGCCCTATCAGCCCGAGAGGTGGAAGCCATACGCGAGGAGGGCATGCACTGGATCGATGACAACCTTTACCTTCAGATCAGGCCGCAGGGAACGCGGTCGTGGCTCTTCCGATATTGGGTGGAGGGAAAGCCAAAGGTGCTGGGGCTGGGATCCGCGCGGGATGTGACCTTGGCCAAGGCCCGGGACCAAGCGGACCGCCTGCGGCTGCAGATCCGGGACGGGGATCTCCCCCAGGCACCGAAGAAGT
>CAMLKN010000090.1 GCA_946480655.1 uncultured Devosia sp.
GCGAGGTGCGGGCCAATGTGTCGTTCAACCTGCACAAGCGGGTGGATGCCCATACCTGGCGGGCCTTTGCGCGGCCGGCCAAGAAGCTGCATGTGCTCGACCGGCTGGAACTGGGGAATGGCGGGGCCGAACCGCTGGTCGCCAAGGTAGCTGGCAAGGGTGACACGGGCGAGGTGACGCTGGAATTCGAGCTTGGCGGCGCGCAACTCGACGAGGCGATCAAATCGCATGGGGCGATGCCGCTGCCGCCCTATATCGGGGCCAAGCGGGCAGTCGAAGAGCGCGACAAGGTCGACTACCAGACGGTCTATGCGGCCGAGGATGGGGCCGTGGCGGCGCCGACGGCGGGGCTGCATTTCACCGAACGCCTGCTGCAGGAGCTCAGCGACATGGGCGTGGCCATGGAGCGGGTGACGCTGCATGTGGGCGCCGGTACGTTCCTGCCGATGAAGGCGGACGATACCGATGACCATGTGATGCATTCGGAGTGGGGCGAGATCGACCAGGCGACGGTCGAGCGCATCAATGCGCGCCGTGCCGCCGGGGGCAGGGTGGTCGCCGTCGGGACGACCAGCCTCAGGTTGCTCGAGACGGCGTCGCGAGCCACAGGTGAGCTGAAGCCCTTCGTAGGTGACACCGATATCTTCATCACGCCGGGATTCCGGTTCCGCACGGTGGATGTGCTGATGACCAATTTCCACCTGCCCAAATCGACGCTGTTCATGCTGGTCAGCGCCTTCTCGGGGCTGGAGACGATGAAAGCGGCCTATGCACACGCCATCGCGAATAGCTACCGCTTCTATTCGTATGGGGATTCCTCGCTGCTGCACCGAGCGCCGCATCGTGAGGATGATGCGTGACGGCGCAGTTGCTGCCTTCCCAAGGTCAGGCTAGAACCCGCGCCATGAAACAGGTCACTTTCTCCCTTCTCGCCACGGACGGCATGGCTCGCCGCGGCCGCATCGACACGCCGCGGGGCGAGATCAACACGCCCGCCTTCATGCCCGTAGGGACTGCCGGTACGGTCAAGGCCATGTATCCTGAGCAGGTGCGGGAAACGGGCGCAGATATTCTGCTGGGCAATACCTATCACCTGATGCTGCGGCCGGGGGCGGAGCGCGTCGCCGCGCTCGGGGGGCTGCATGACTTCATGGATTGGCAACGGCCGATCCTGACCGATAGCGGTGGCTTCCAGGTGATGTCGCTGGCCAAGCTCAGGAAGCTCACCGAGAAGGGCGTGACCTTCAAGTCGCATATCGATGGTTCGAGCCATGAACTGACGCCAGAGCGGAGCATCGAAATCCAGACGCTGCTCGACAGCGACATCATCATGCAGCTCGACGAGTGCATTGCCCTGCCGGCCGAGCGCAAGGAGATGGAACGGGCGATGGAGCTCTCGATCCGCTGGGCGGATCGGTCCAAGACGGCGTTCAACAACCAGCAAAACCGGGCCCTGTTTGGCATCGTGCAGGGTGGCGACGATGCGGAACTGCGCGGCAAGTCGGCAGCGGGGCTCAAGAGCATCGGCTTCGATGGCTATGCCGTGGGTGGGTTGGCCGTGGGCGAGCCACAGGAGGTGATGTTCCGGGTGCTCAGCGACATCACGCCGGAATTGCCCGTGGATCGGCCGCGCTACCTGATGGGTGTCGGCAAGCCGGACGATATCCTGGGTGGCATAGAGCGCGGCGTGGACATGTTCGATTGCGTGCATCCGACACGCGCCGGACGGCATGGGCATGCCTATACCCGCTTTGGCGTCATCAACCTGAAGAATGCCCGGCATAAGGACGATCACCGGCCGCTGGACGAGGCTTCACCCAACCCCAATTGCCGCCGTTGGAGCCGTGCCTATCTCCACCATCTGGTTCGCACGGAAGAGATTTTGGGCGCCATGGTGCTATCGCAGATCAACCTGGCCTATTATCAGGAACTGACGGCGGGGTGCCGCGCGGCCATCGAGGCCGGTCGGATGACAGATTTTGCGGCAGAGACGCGCGCGGCCTGGGCCGCCGGCGACCTGCCGGTTCTCTAAAGATTTCTCGCAGAGGGACAAGACTATGGCCAAGGGCGAACGTGGCGACGTGCTCAATCCGCTGATGAAGCAGCGCAAACGGCTGAGCGAAGTGACGATGCGCGAGATGTTCGCGGTCGATCCGAACCGCTTCCAGCGATTCTCGGCGACCGGGGCCGATATTCTGCTGGACTACTCGAAAAACCGCATCGACGAAGACGCCATGGCGGCGCTGTTCGAGCTGGCACGCGCAGCCGGCGTCGAGGAACGCCGCAGCCAGATGTGCGAGGGCGAGCACATCAACATCACCGAAGACCGCGCCGTGATGCACATGGCGCTGCGCTACCAGGGCGACAGGCCGGTCGAGGTGGACGGCAAGGACGTGATGCCGGATGTGCGGGCGGTGCTCGCGGCCATCGAGGCCTATACGAATGCCGTACGCTCGGGCGACATCCGCGGGCATGGCGGCGAACAATTCACCGACGTGGTCAATATCGGCATTGGCGGGTCGGACCTCGGCCCGGCCATGGTGACGCTGGCGCTGGAGCCCTATACCCGCGCCGACCTGCGTGCCCATTACGTTTCCAATGTCGATGGGGCGCATATCCATGACGTGCTCAAGCGCCTCGACCCCAAGAAGACGCTGTTCATCGTTGCGTCCAAGACCTTCACCACCGACGAGACCATGACCAATGCCGGTTCGGCGCGGAAGTGGATTGCCGAGGCGCTGGGCGAAGAAGCGGTGCCTAACCACTTTGCGGCCGTCTCGACCAATCTCGAGGCCTGCGCGAAGTTCGGCATCCGTGAAGACCGGATCTTCGGCTTCTGGGACTGGGTCGGCGGGCGCTATTCGGTGTGGTCGGCCATCGGCCTGCCCATCGCCATGGCGGTCGGCTACGACAATTTCGCCAAGTTCCTGGCGGGCGCCGATGCCATGGATCGGCATTTCCTCGAAACGCCGCTGGAGCGCAACCTGCCGGTGATCATGGCGCTGTTGGGCGTCTGGTACCGCAATGCCTGGGGTTTCTCGACCCATGCCGTGCTGCCCTATGACCAGCGCCTCAGCCGTTTTGCCGCGTATCTCCAGCAGCAGGACATGGAATCGAACGGCAAGTCGGTGACGCTTAACGGCAAGAAGGTCGGCTGGCCGACCGGGCCGATCGTCTGGGGCGAGCCGGGCACCAATGGCCAGCATGCCTTCTACCAGTTGATCCACCAGGGCACCGACGTCATTCCCTGCGATTTCCTGATCGCCGCGCGGCCACATGAAAGCCTGCCGCCGCATCACGACAAGCTGGTGGCGAATGTCTTGGCGCAGTCGGAAGCGCTGATGCTGGGCAAGACCAAGGACGAGGTCGTGGCCGAACTCAAGGCCCAGGGCCTCGACAAGGACAAGATCAAGGCATTGGCGCCGCACAAGGTGTTTCCGGGCAACCGGCCGAGCAATACGCTGTTCTACAAGCAGCTGACGCCGGAAGTGCTGGGTTCGCTGATCGCGCTCTACGAGCACAAGGTGTTCGTGCAGGGCGTGATCTGGAACGTCAATTCCTACGACCAGTGGGGCGTGGAACTGGGCAAGCAACTGGCCAAGGCGCTGCTGCCCAAGGTCAAGGGTGAGGAGAGCGGGGCCGGGCACGATGCCTCGACGCAGGGCCTCCTTGGCTACTATCTCGCCAACAAGGCCTGACGCTTGATCATCACGACGGATGAGCAGCTCGAAAAGCTCAAGGCAATCGGGCGGATCTGCGCCATGGCCCGTGAGGCCATGGCCGCAGCTATGCGACCGGGCATGACCACTCTGGAACTGGACGAGATCGGCGCGAAATTCCTTGCCGAACACGGTGCTCAATCAGCGCCGGTGCTGACCTATGAGTTTCCCGGCGCAACCTGCATCTCGATCAACGAAGAGATCGCCCATGGCATTCCGGGGGACCGGGTGCTCAAGGATGGGGACCTCATCAACATCGACGTGTCGGCGATGAAGGATGGGGTGTTTGCCGATTGCGGCGCCTCATACATCCTGGGCAAGGGTGATCCGCGGCTCGAAAAACTGTGTCGAGAGGGCAAGAAGGCCATGTGGGCCGGGATCAATGCGGTCAAGGCGGGCGCCCCGCTGGCCGACATTGGAACGGCCATCGGCAAGGTCGCCAAAAAGGGCGGCTATACGCTGATCCGGAACCTTGCCAGCCACGGCGTGGGCGACAGCCTCCACGACGAGCCGGGTGAAGTGCCGACATGGCCGGACCGGTCCGAGCGGCGGAAGATCCAGAACGGACTGGTGTTCACGATCGAGCCGTTCCTGTCGTTGGGCGGCCAGATGGCCGAGCAGTTGTATGAAGACGACGAATGGACACTGACTGCGGAGCCGCTGGCGCCGACGGTGCAGTATGAGCACACGATTGTCGCGACGCCGCGCGGCGCCGTGGTGGTGACGCTAGCGGGTTAGAGCCACACCAGCAGCAGCGGGCCGAGGATGACGAGGCCGATGCCGACCGCATAGCGCAGGTTTCCGAGGCGTCGCAGGGCCGGGACGCTGAGGATGGTCGATAGCACCAGGAAGCCGACCAGGCCGACAATGGCAGGTAGCAGCGGGTTGAGATTGAGCGCGGTGTTTTCGGTCAGCTGCAGATAGACCATGTGGCCGCCGGCAAAGCCGAGCAGGGCCATGATGACCACGGTGACTGCCTTGGAGGCGATCAGCAGGGCCATGTCTATGGTGTTGCTGGTGAGCAGGAGGGCAAGGCCGGAGGCGGTGACATGGACGGCGGCGAGGGTGGCGAAGACGCCGCTGCCGACCAGAACGGGCACCAGTTCGGGTGGGGCGTTGAGCGGCACGGAGCCGACCATGGGCAAGTTGGCGCCATATTGGGCCAACAGGTAGATGCCGTAGAGCATGACCAAGGTGCTGCCGGCAAAGACCAGCAAGGTGACCGCCAGGACTTTCAGGAGGTCGGTCGTTTCCTGCGACATGATTTTCCCCAAACCCGCCTAACAACTTGCCGATAGTACGGCATGGCGCTGATTCTCAAACGCGAATGCGACGCGGGGTGGCGCTGAGACGCGTCTGGGTCATCGGCTGGGCAGGGCGGGCGGCCCGGGCAATGCGGATGGGCTTGCGGAACTCTTCGGACAATTCCCCGGCATCGGCGCGGTAATCGAGCTCGGCATAGGGATCGGGGTCGCAATAGGTCTGGGTCATCGCGGGTGCCGGTGCTGGAGCAATGGCGACCGTACCGAACCATTTGGGCGGTGTCGCGACAGGGTGAGCCTTGGAGAAGAGGTGGTACGCCGGGCGGGGGTCGAACCCGCGACCATTCGATTAAAAGTCGAATGCTCTACCACTGAGCTACCGGCGCCTAGAGGTTGGCGCGGAAAATAGCCAGACTTGCCCCCGAGTCAACCGTATTCGGGGATTACTGCCCAAGTGTCAGCGGCGTGCCGGTATAGGGCATTGGGATGCAGGCGATGGACACCCGTTCGAAGCGCTGGCAGAGCGCGCGGGCCTCGGCCAGTTCGGCAATGGGGCCGACCACGATGCGCTTGTCATCGCCGTTGGCCTCATCGACCAGGAGGGGCGAGAGGCCGAACAGCAGCGGGCCAAGCTTGAGGGTGAGATCGCTCCAGAGCGCCGGGGTCTGCTCGAACGGAACGGCTGCCCCGACGGCAATGCCATAGGCATTCTCGTTGGGCATGGCGACGGCGACCTGCGGCGGGACGACGGCGGGAAGCGGCTGCTGCGCGGGGGCTGCTGGTTCGGCGGGCGCTGCCTGGGGTAGAGCGGACTGCCTGACGGCGACCGAACCGCCTTCGGCATCAAAGGTCAGTGTTTCGTTGGTGCCGATCGAGGCGGTGAACATGGACCGATCGACCATGGTGCCGTCGGGCAGGGATTCGAGCATGCGCGGCACGGTGACCTCAAGCGCGCCAACGCGCCGGGTGATCTCATTGCCGCTACGCTCCTGCATGGCAAAGCGACTGACCAGCACCTCGTTCTCGCGCTTGAGGCGGTTGGTTTCCTCACGCAGGTCCGATACCTGCTGGCGCAGTGTTTCGATGGAAGCGCCGGCGATGCGGGGCTGATGCAGACCGCCGATGATGCTCTGTGGCACCAGCATGGAAATGTTGGAGCCGAACACAGCCAGGGCTGCGCAGACAAGCGCCACAATCCCCCAGACGGTGACGTCCGATTGCCGGAACTGTTCGGATGCTCTAGCCAAGCGTGGTAACCCCTGAACCGCCCGAATCGCGGGGCGTATCGGGGCTAGAGTGGTCCCATTGTTATTGGTTCGCCAACTGTTGGCTGCCATAAATTTGTGTAAATGCGCGGCGAAAAGCGACGGCTCGGGGAGAGCGACATGACCGAACTGCTTTCGATCATTCTTGCAGCGGGCGAAGGCACGCGGATGAAATCCGCGCTGCCCAAGGTGCTGCATCCGGTCGGAGGGTTGCCGGTAGTCAGTCATGTGCTGCGGACGGTGCAGGGATTTGGCTCGAAAGTCGCTGTTGTCGTCGGCCCGAACCACGAGGCGGTCGAAGCCGCCGTGACGCGCTTCGAAGCCGGAGCACAGATTTCTAAACAGGTAGAGCGGCTTGGTACGGCCCATGCCGTGCAGCAGGCGCGCGGGGCTTATGAAGGGGCTGGCGGCCATGTGCTGGTGCTCTATGCGGATACGCCGCTGGTGACTGCCGCCACCATCGGGCAGATCGTCGGCAGGCTGGACGAGGGCGCGGACATGGTCGTGGTCGGGTTCCGGCCGGACAATCCGACCGGATACGGCCGCCTGCTGACGGAAGGCGGGCGTGTGCTTGCCATTCGCGAGCACAAGGATGCCAGTGACGAGGAACGACGGATCGGCCTCTGCAATTCGGGCATTATCGGTTTTCGCGGCGACACGCTGCGCGGGGTAATCGACCGGATCGGCAACAAGAATGCCAAGGGCGAATATTACCTGACCGATGCGGTGGAACTGGCGGCCGGAGACGGCAAGCGGATCGATTTCATCGAGGCCGACGCGCGCGAACTGGTTGGTGTCGACAATCGCGAGAAGCTGGCAGAGGCGGAGGCGACCTTCCAGGCCTTCAAACGCAAGGAAGCCATGGAGAATGGCGTCACCCTGCGCGATCCGGCGAGCGTGTGGTTTTCCTGGGATACCGAAATCGGGCGCGATGTGACCATTTTCCCCAATGTCGTCTTTGGGCCGGGCGTCAAAATCGCCGACAATGTGGAAATCCGGGCGTTTTGCGATATCGAGGATGCTGTGATTGGCGAGGGCGCCAGTATCGGCCCGTTTGCCCGCATTCGCGGCGGGGCTGAACTTGGGCCAGATGTGCACCTGGGCAATTTTGTCGAGGTCAAAAAGAGCAAGATCGGCGCCGGCACGAAGGCAGGTCACCTGAGCTATCTCGGGGACGCAGAAATCGGGTCCAGGACCAATATTGGTGCGGGCACGATCACCTGTAATTATGACGGCGTGAACAAGGACAAGACGATCATTGGCGACAATGTTTTCATTGGCTCCAATGCATCCCTGGTAGCGCCGGTGACCATCGGCGATGGGGCCTATACGGCCTCGGGCAGCGTGATCACCCAGGATGTGCCGGCTGATGCGCTGGCGCTCGGGCGGGCGCGGCAGGAAAACAAGCCTGGTTATGCGCCCAGGCTCAAGGAACGTGCGCTGGCCAAGAAGGCTGCGAAAGGAAAATAGCATGTGCGGGATCGTTGGAATTGTTGGCGATGCGCCGGTGGCCGGGCGACTGGTGGATGCGCTCAAGCGCCTCGAATATCGCGGCTATGACAGCGCTGGCGTGGCGACTCTTGAGGATGGCGGCATCACCCGGCGCCGTGCGGAAGGCAAGCTTGGCAATCTCGCGCAAAAGCTGAGCTTCGAGCCGCTTTCCGGACGCATCGGGATCGGCCATACACGCTGGGCCACGCATGGTGCGCCGACCGAGCTGAACGCGCACCCTCACGCCACCGACCGCGTGGCCGTGGTGCACAACGGCATTATCGAAAACTATCGCGAAATGCTGGCAGACCTGGCCAATGATGGCTACCTGCCCAAGACCCAGACCGACACGGAGGCCGTGGCCCTGTGGGTCACGCGCGAATTGGCCAATGGTGCCGATCCGGAACTGGCCGTGGCGCGGACACTCAAGAAGCTGCGGGGCGCATTCGCGCTGGCCTTCATGTTCCGGGGCGAAGACGGGCTGCTGATCGCGGCACGGCATGGCGCACCGCTGGCAGTGGGCTATGGAACAACCGAGATGTATCTGGGCTCGGACGCGATGGCCCTGGCGCCGTTCACTTCGCGCCTGACCTATCTCGAGGACGGCGACTGGGCCGTGATCACCCACAAAGGGGTGACGATCCGCGATGGCAAGGATGCCGTCGTCGAGCGCGAGCTGATGATTTCGCAGACTTCGGCGCTGATGGTGGATAAGGGTAACCACCGCCATTTCATGGCCAAGGAAATCTACGAGCAGCCTGAAACCATCTCTCATACCCTGAGCCACTATGTGGATATGGGCGCCGAAAAGGTCGCGATACGCGAGACGCTGCCCTTCGACTTTGCCGACCTCAGCCGCCTGACCATGAGCGCCTGCGGCACGGCATACTATGCCGGCGCCATTGCCAAATACTGGTTCGAGCGTTTCGCAAGGCTGCCGGTCGATATCGATGTGGCAT
>CAMLKN010000091.1 GCA_946480655.1 uncultured Devosia sp.
CTACCCGCCTCCACCGCCCAGGCTCAGCATCACATTGACCGCGGAGGCGAGGATGATCGTGTTGTAGAGGTGGGAGAACACCAGGTGCCAGGTCACCAGCCGGCGCATGGCGCCGCTTGTTGTCTTGGTGTCCGACGTGGCCACCGACGTGCCCACGGTGAAAGAAAAATACATGAAGTCGGCGCCATCAGGATCTTCGTCCCCCTGGAAGTCGAGCCCGCCCTCGACCGCCCCATCCGCCGCCGTTTCCGGCGCCTGGTAGTATTCGTAGGCATAGTGTAGCGCGCCCATCGCCTGCACCGTGAACCAGCCCAGGAGTACCGAGGCCACGCTGGCCAGGACCTGCCAGGGATCTGGCTCCTGCCCTCCGCTCAGGGCGAGAAACAGCGACACGATTGAAGCGACGACCACGATCAGGACGACGAGGAATATGCCCCCCACCGGGGTATCTTCTTCGCGTGCGTGCTCGCGCAGGTAATCGGCCGTCAGGTGCGGCACCTTGAGAGCGGTCAGCAGCAGGAAGACGGCAAACAGCGCATTGCTGCCCAGGCTGATGGCATATTCGGGCACCAGCCACAGCCCCAGTATCAGGGCTCCCGCACCACAGGCGAGCCCTCCATAGAATGGCGCATGACGGGGCATGAGCCGTTCGAGTACCCTTTGTCGGAAGGGGGCCGACTTCGTGGTTGCCCTCGACTGCCCGGGCCGGCGGGTGCGGGTCGACTTTGCCTGTGTTTTTGCCATCGCTCATGAGGTCACTGCCGGCTTTGGGCCGGCAGGACCTCAACGCGCATCACCCCGGAATGGCTCCGGGACCCGGCTGGGCACCGGGCGGCACCTTGCCCATGATGATCATGCCCAGAACTTCGTCCTTGGTGACATCCGATGTCCTGGCCTGGCCGACCACCTGGCCGTTCTTCATAACCACCACGCGATCGGCGAGGTCGAACACGTCGTGGATATCGTGGCTGATCAGGAAAATGCCGATGCCTTCGGACTTGAGTTGCTTGATGAGTTCGCCCACCTGCGCTGTTTCCTGCGGGCCAAGGGCCGCCGTGGGCTCATCCATGATGAGGATGCGGGCATTGAAGAGAATGGCCCGGGCAATGGCAACCGACTGGCGCTGGCCACCCGACAGGGCTTTGACCGGCTCCTTGAAGCGACGGAAATTGGGGTTCAGACGCCCCATGACTTCGCGCGCCTTGGACTCCATGGCCGCATCGTCAAGTGTGCCGAGCGAGGTGACCATCTCGCGACCCAGGAACAGATTCGCGGCGGCATCGACATTGTCGGCCACGGCAAGCTGCTGGTAGATCGTCTCGATACCATAGGCCTTGGCATCGCGCGGATTGTTGATCGTGGCCTCCTCGCCATTGATGCGAATTTCGCCCGCATCGCGCTTGTAGGCGCCGGAAAGGATCTTGATCAGCGTCGACTTGCCCGCGCCATTGTGGCCCAGGAGACCGACAACCTCGCCGCGATGCAGGTTAATCGAGGCGTGATCGACGGCCTTGATACCGCCGAAGGCGATGGAGATGTCGGTCATCTCGACGAGTGGTGTGCTGGTATCCAGCATGAACGCAACTCCTAATGCTTGTTCCGGCGGTAAAGCGTGTCGAGCCAAACCGCGAAGACCAGAACGATACCAACCACGATGGATTGAAGCGGACTGTCGATGCCCATGAGCACCATGCCCGACTGCAGCGACTGCATGACCAGCGCACCCAAAAGCGCCCCGGCGATCGAACCGACGCCGCCGGCCAGTGACGTGCCGCCGATGACGGCGGCCGCAATGACGTAAAGCTCGTCCAGCGTGCCCAGCGCGTTGGTTGCGGCGTTGAGGCGGGCCGTGGAAATAGCCGCAGCAACGGCACACAGTGCGCCCATCAACATGAAGATCTTGACGGTGACCCAGCGGGTGTTGATGCCCGCCAATTCGGCCGCTTCGGGATTGCCGCCCATGGCATAGACATAGCGGCCGAAGCGGGTGCGGGTGGCAAGGAAGGTCATGACCACGCCAACCCCGACAGCAATGAGCACGGGAATGGCGATGCCATGCGAAATGAAGAGCCCGCCCTCGGGCACTGCAATGCCATTGGCATTGGCATAGTTCTCGGCGATCCGCACGGGCCAGGGATAGGCATTGGCTACCCAGACCGCCGCTATCGTCGCACCGCAACCGATGATGGCGAGCGACACTTCAGCCCAGACAGGGCGCTGCGGGAAGTTGAAACGCTGGCGCTGGCGCCGTCCGTAATAGAGGCCGACGACGATCGCCGCACAGGCCACGGCAGCGACAATCCAGCTCCAGAGGTTGCCAATGGACCCGGTAGGTCCGCCACCCATGAGCTGGAAGGTTGAGTCCATCGGTGCAACTGTGCGCCCTGCAGTGACCCACCAGGCCGCGCCGCGCCACACCAGGTAGCCACCCAAGGTGACGATGAAGGCCGGAACGCGCAGGTAAGCGATGATCGTCCCCTGCAACGCGCCGATACCGACACCAATGATCAGTCCTGAGGCGAGCGACAGAACCCAGATCAGCGGATGGCCGAGACCGAGCCCCAGTTGCACCGGCAGGATCTGCGTCTGCATGACGCCCATGACCATGCCGACGACACCGAGAATCGAGCCGACAGAAAGGTCGATATTGCGGGTAACGATGACCAGAACCATGCCGGTCACCATGACGGCGACCGAGGCGGTCTGCACCGACAGATTCCAGAGGTTTCGTGGCGTCAGGAAAAGGCCGCCGGAAAAGAAGTTGAAGCCAACCCAGATGATGGCAAGCGCACCAATCATGCCCAGGAGGCGCGTGTCGATTTCGGTCGCTATCAGGAAGCGCTGGAGCGGATTTTGCACCATCTGGCTGGGATGCGTGGTGCTGGACATGGCGCGCTGTTCGGCCATCGAATTCCCCCTAGGAAGAAGCGTTCCGGCGGGCCGGGACGCAATCCGGTTGTGGAAGTGCCGCAGCGTGCGACGCCGCGGCACTTTTCAACCAGTCTAAGTCAAGACGGGATCAATCGCACGCAGCAACCGAACCGGCAGCAACGCCCTGGCAGACCACGTCCTTGGAGACCCAGCCGGCGTCGATCACGACGTCGAGGTTGTCCTTGGTGATGGCGACGGGGGCGATGAAGAAGGCGTTCATCTGCACGCCCTTCGGTCCGCCGGCGAACGGCACCACGCCGGTCACTTCGTTGAGGGCCTTGCCACCAGCCAGCTCGAGGGCCACTTCCGCGGCCTTCTTGCCAAGCTCGCGAGCGTCCTTCCAAACCGAAACGGTCTGAGTGCCCAGCGCGATGCGGTTGAGAGCAGCGTGGTCGCCGTCCTGGCCGGACACCGGCACGGAACCGGCCAGGCCCTGGGCAGCGAGGGCGGCAATGGCGCCACCGGCAGTGCCGTCATTGGAAGCCACTACGGCGTCGACTTCGTTGTTATTGGCGGTCAGGAACTGTTCCATGTTCGCCTGGGCGACTTCCGGGTTCCAGTTGTCGGTATAGGCTTCGCCGACATTCTTGATCGTCCCGGCGTCGATACCGGCCTGGAGCACTTCCATCTGGCCTTCGAAGAGGAAGTCGGCGTTGGGGTCGGCCGAGTTGCCCTTGATGAAGACGTAATTGCCTTCGGGCTGCACGGCGGCCACGCCAGCAGCCTGCAGGCGGCCGACTTCCTTATTGTCGAAGGTCAGGTAGAAGGCATCGGGGTTTTCGATCAGGCGGTCATAGCCGATGACCGGAATGCCTTCCGCGACGGCAGCGGCGACGGCCGGACCCACAGCTTCACTGTCCTGCGCCAGCACGATGATGGCATCGGCACCCTGGCTGATCAGGCTTTCGATATCGGTCAGCTGCTTGGAAGCCGACGACTGGGCGTCAGCGGAAATATACTGCGCGCCGGCGGCTTCAAGCACGGCCTTGATGGCGGCTTCGTCCGTCTTCCAGCGCTCCTCCTGGAAGTTGTTCCAGGATACGCCAACGACAACCTGATCCTGGGCGATCGCGGTGCCGAAAAGGGCCGTCGATGCAAGCAGAATCGCTGCAAACTTGTTCATGATGTCCTCCCAATGGGCAGCACGCTGCCCTCAATGCAAGTTGGCGGCATTGACCAACAAGGCGCCGCCTCCCTGCGCCTCGAGCATTATTTTCACTGCTCGAAAAAACCTCTCGCATGATGCCCCGCGCCGTGTCAACGTCAATTTCGAGCCTCGAAGATAATCATGGGTTGCGGTGAACCCGATTGAATGCTGATTTGGGTTCCGGGGTTGGGGAGGTCTGCGCTTGACGCGAACCGTCAGCGATAGTGATAGCGTTCGTCGGCTGAACCGCGGGCTGCTGCTGGCTGCGCTGCGCGCAGGCGGACCGCAATCGCGCACGGCCCTCGCCGGCGTCACGGGCCTCAGTCATGCCAGCGTCACCGCCATCATGCAGGACCTCATCAACCAGCGTGTTGTCGAGGAACTCACGAGCCCCGAGCGTGCGGACGGACGAACCCGCGGACGTCCCGCTACATTGGTCGGCTTTCGCCGTCAGGGCGCCTATGTGGCCCTGTTCGAACTGGACGTAAATCGGCTGCGAGCCTCGCTCGTCGACTATTCCGGCGTCCTCGTCGATAGGATCGAAACCACCATTTCCCCTAAAACCTTTGATGAGGTTGCCGCCGCCGACTTTTTCCTCGAACATCTCGACGACCTGCGCCAGCGGACGCCCAAGGCGGCCCCTGCCCTGCGCCGCATCGCCATCTCGGTTCAGGGCATCCTGGATCGCGACGGCAGCGGCTTGAAGTGGTCGCCCATCGCCCATCTGGCCGGCTCTCCCTTCGCGACGCAGGTGGCCGAGCGCACAGGGCTTGCCGTCGCTCTGCACAAGCGCGGCCGCTTGTTGGCCGAGGGCACGCGCTGGCTCGATCCGAAACTGCATGATGCCAGCGTCGCCACGGTCTTTATTGGATCGACGGTGGCCATGGGCCTCAGCCTCCAGGGTCAGATTGCTGGCCGCAGCGAAGGCGGTGCCACGGAATTCGGGCACATGAACCATATCCCCAACGGGGCGCTGTGCCGTTGCGGCATGCGGGGCTGCATCGAGGCCTATGCGGCCGACTACGGCGTCTTGCGCACCAGTTTCTCGGTGCCGGAAACCACTCCGCCGGCGCCGGCTGTGCCGGCCCAGCAATACGAGTCGCTGGTGCAGCGGGCCGAACAGGGCGACCGTGCCGCCACCCACGGCTTCAATCTTGCCGGAAGGGCCCTGGGATACGGCCTCAGCCGCATGATGGCCATGTTCGATCCCACCCATATCCTCCTGGTCGGGCCAGGCGCCCGCGCCCTGCCCCTGATGCGCGGTGAAATAGAGGCCGCCCTTTCCGCATCACTCGTCTGCTCGATCAATGGCCTGCCGCAGATCTCGGCGCACCTGGACGAAAAGGAGCCCATCTTTCGGGGCCTTATGATGAAGACGCTCGATGCTCTCGACCAGGAGGATATGGCCGCTCTCGACAGCTCCGTCCGCGTCTAGAATGCCCAGCCGAGAAACAGAAAGGGCGCCTGCGGCGCCCTTTCAGCTCAGAACCTGAGGAAGCTGTGCAACTGGTCGGCCAGTGCTGCCGGATCGGCATCGGCGCCATGCAGCACCAGTTCCGGATCGGCGGGAACTTCGAACGGCGAGTCGATGCCGGTGAAATTCTTGATCTCCCCAGCCCTCGCCCGCTTGTAGAGTCCCTTGGGGTCCCGCTGCTCACAAACCTCAAGCGGCGTATCGACATAGACCTCGGTAAAGTCGATATCGCCCGCAATCTCGCGCGCCAGACGGCGTTCCTTCTCGAAGGGTGAGATGAATGAGACCAGCACGATCAGCCCCGCATCCGCCATCAGGCGCGCCACTTCGGCAACGCGACGGATGTTTTCCACGCGCGCGGCCTCGGTGAAGCCCAGGTCCTTGTTGAGGCCGTGGCGGACATTGTCGCCATCGAGGATATAGGCGTGCCGGCCTTCGGCCGTCAGGCGCTTCTCGAGGATGTTCGCCACCGACGACTTGCCCGAACCGGACAGGCCAGTGAACCAGACGATCTGCGGCTTCTGGCCCTTCATTTGCGCCCGCACATCGCGGTTCACGTCGAAGGACTGGTAGGTCAGGTTCTGAGCACGCCTGAGACCGAAGTCGATGGTGCCGGCTCCCAGGGTGGCATTGGAGAGCCGGTCCACCAGGATGAAGCCGCCGGTGAGCGGATTGGACGCGTAGGGGTCGAAGGCCACCGGCTTGTCGGTGGCTATGGTGACCGTGGCGACCTCATTGAGATCGATCTTGGTCGCCGCCGTGTGCTCGAGCGTATTGACGTTGGTGCGGAACTTGAGATCGGTAATGGTCGCCGGAACCGTCTGCGAACCGATCTTGAGAAGATACGAGCGCCCGGGATAGGCCGGCTCCTCGTTCATCCAGACCATCCTGGCCTGGAACTGGTTCGAGTATTCCGGCGTCTCACCCGGGTGGGACAGCACGTCCCCGCGCGAGACGTCCACCTCGCGGTCCAGCACCAGCGTCACCGCCTGCCCGGCGATAGCGCGGTCGAGATCGCCATCCATGGTGACGATGCGGCTGATGACCGCCGGCTTGCGTGAGGAAGCGATCAGGACTTCATCACCCACCGAAACCGCACCGGAGGCGACGGTGCCGGAAAAGCCACGGAAATCGAGGTTCGGGCGGTTCACCCACTGCACCGGGAAGCGGAACTTCTGGGCCGTACGATCCTCGGACACATCGATGGTTTCGAGATAGGGCACCAGGGGAGTGCCGTCGAACCACGGGGTGTTTTCGCTGGGGTGCAGGATGTTGTCGCCGCGCAGCGCTGAAACGGGCACGGCCGCAAGCGACTTGAAGCCCAGCGGCTCGGCAAAGGCCCGGTATTCGGCGACGATGCGGTCGAAAGCTTCCTGGTCGTAATCGACGAGGTCGATCTTGTTGACCACCAGCACGACATGCTTCACCCCGATCAGCGAGAGAATGAAGCTGTGGCGGCGCGTCTGGGTGAGAACGCCCTTGCGGGCATCGATCAGAACCAGGGCCAGTTCGGCATTGGAAGCGCCAGTCGCCATGTTGCGGGTGTACTGCTCGTGGCCGGGTGTGTCGGCAACGATGAACTTGCGCTTGTCGGTCGAAAAGAACCGATAGGCCACGTCGATGGTGATGCCCTGCTCGCGCTCGGCCACCAGGCCATCCACCAACAGGGAGAAGTCGATGCCTTCGTCCCCGACGGTGCGGTTATGGCTTTCCTTCTTGAGGCTCGCCAACTGGTCATCGAGGATGAGCTGGCTGTCATAGAGCAGCCGGCCGATCAGGGTGGATTTGCCGTCATCAACACTGCCGCAGGTCATGAAGCGCAGCAGGGACTTCTCGGTCTGTTCGGCCAGCCAGGTATCGAGACTGATCTGGGCGGAAACGGCAGATTGCACAGGAGACAGGGACATGATCAGAAATAGCCTTCCTGCTTCTTCTTTTCCATCGACCCCACGGAGTCGCTGTCGATGAGGCGCCCCTCGCGCTCCGAGGTGCGGCTGGCCTGCATTTCCATGATGATCGAGGGCAGATCCGCCGCGTCCGAGCGAATTGCGCCGGTCAACGGGTAGCAGCCCAGGGTACGGAACCGGACCATCTCCTCGCGTGGCTGTTCGCCGGGGTTGAGCCGCATGCGCCCGTCATCGACCATGATCAGCGTACCGGAGCGCTCGACCACCGGACGCTTCTGCGCGAAATAGAGCGGCACGATCGGGATCTGCTCGGAATAGATGTAGGTCCAGACGTCGAGTTCGGTCCAGTTTGAGATCGGGAATACGCGCATGCTCTCGCCGGGGTTGAGCCGCGTATTGAACGTGCGCCAGAGCTCGGGCCGCTGGTTCTTGGGGTCCCAGGCGTGGCTGGCATTGCGGTGCGAGAAGATGCGTTCCTTGGCGCGCGACTTTTCTTCGTCCCGGCGCGCCCCGCCAATGGCCGCATCGTAGCGGCCGGCATTGAGCGCCTGGCGCAGGGCCTGCGTCTTCATGATGTCGGTATAACGCGAGGAGCCGTGATCGAACGGATTGATCCCGTCGCGCACGCCGTCCTGATTGGTGTGCGTGATCAGGTCGAACCCGTACTCGGCCGCCGTCCTGTCGCGAAACGCGATCATCTCGCGAAACTTGAAGGTCGTGTCGACATGCAGCAGCGGGAACGGGATCTTGCTCGGGAAAAACGCCTTGCGCGCCAGATGCAGCAGGACGCTCGAATCCTTGCCGATCGAATACATCATCACCGGCCGTTCGAAACTGGCGGCCACTTCGCGCAGAATCTCGATGCTCTCGGCCTCAAGGGTCTGCAGATGCGTTAGTCGTTTCTGGTCCACGGTCCATTTCCGGCATAGCGCCACCCAGCGTGGCAATGAGGCCGTTTCGTACCTTCCCGAGGCGCGGCGCATCAAGCCAAAAACGAAGGAAAAGCCTAGCGTTACGGGGCCTTGAGGCAAATTCATCTGCCACCGTGTCAAGCGTGATGAAAGCTTGGCACCGACCGAGCCGATGCGGGTCGCACCGATGCGCAGGACCCCGCTCAAGGAGAAAAATAGTTCTGCCCGCTTCTTCGCGCCGCCCGGTCGAGATGGGGTCGGGCAGACCGTCCAATTGGCTTGCGGCGCAGGGGACACGATGATACATGCCGCGCCA
>CAMLKN010000092.1 GCA_946480655.1 uncultured Devosia sp.
CGCGAACTGATGCGCGAAATGCTGATGCCGCTGGGCTTTGCCATATTGACGGCCGAAAGCGGCATGGCCTGCCTTGCGATGCTGGACGGGGTGGAGCCCGACCTGTTCTTCGTCGATATCCGCATGCCGGGCATGAGCGGCTGGGAACTGGTCCGCGCTTTGCGTCAACGGGGCGTTGCCGCACCCATCATCATGCTCTCGGCCAATATCGGGGATGGGGCCAATCCCACCAGCGCCGATGCAGGGCACTCCGACACGCTGGCCAAGCCGGTCGATCTCAGCCAACTCATCGACAAGCTGGGGGCGCACCTGGCCCTTGAATGGATCCATGACGAGCCTCCGGCAGCCTCCAGGGCCGGCCGCTTGCGCTCGCCCGGCGCAGAACACTTGCGCGACCTGGCCAATCTCGGGCAAATCGGTCATGTGCGGGGGATCGACGCCAAGCTCAGCGAACTGGCGGCAGACCCCGCCAACCGGCCGCTGGTGGATGCCCTGAGGCGGCACATGCAGGATTTCGATTTCGACGGTTTCGCCGAAACGCTGGAGCGGGTGGGTCATGAGCCGGATTGAGAAGGAACAGGATATCGTCCTTCTGGTCGATGACTCGCCGGAATCGCTGGGCTTTCTCACGACGGCGCTGGAGCAGGCCGGCGTCACTGTCCTGGTGGCGCGCAGCGGCGAGGCGGCTCTCAACATCGTGGGCCGCGTGACGCCGGACGTGGTGCTGATGGATGCGGTCATGCCGGGTCTCGACGGGTTCGAGACCTGCCGGCGAATGAAGGCGCTGGCGCCGCTGACCCATGTGCCGATCATCTTCATGACCGGGCTCACCGAAACCGAGCATATCGTGCATGCGCTCGAAAGCGGTGGTGTCGACTATCTCTCCAAGCCGATCAACGTGGATGAATTGCGCGCCCGCATCCGCGTGCACCTGGCCAATGCCCGGCGCGCCCAGAGCGCCCGCATTGCGCTCGATGCCGCCGGGCGACACCTGGTGGCCTTCGGACCGCAAGGGGCGGTGCTCTGGTCGACGCCGCAGGCCAACCGGCTGCTCGAGCGATCGGGTGTCGATGCGGCCATGCAGCCCGATATGTCGCGCCGGTTCCAGGGCTGGCGGACGGCAGAGGGTGACGCGCTGGTGCCAGGGGGTGGGTTTGACCTCGAAACCCCGGTCGCGCCGAAGCTGCAGTTTGAATATCTGGGCATGGTGGGCGGCGACGAATATCTCTTTCGTCTGGCACGAGCCCAGGAAGAGGGGCAGGAAGAGGTGCTCCGGCAGCATTTCGGCCTTACGGCCCGCGAAAGCGAAGTGCTGCTTTGGATTGCCCGCGGCAAATCCAACAAGGATATCGGCGATATCCTTGGACTCAGCCCACGCACGGTGAACAAGCACCTCGAGCAGGTCTATACCAAGCTCGGCGTCGAGAACCGCGCTTCCGCCGCGATCAAGGCGATCCAGGCCCTACAGGCACCCTTCGAGCTTTAGGGCTCCCCGCCGGCCCCGGCCGCCACCCATCACAATTTTTCGTCGCATCGTCTTTGCGGGAACCGGTTCGGGCTCAGGGAGTTGAACAGGCGAACCGGGCGGCATGGACGACCCGGGCCTGCTATGACGGAACGCCAACAGAGCCTCCGTCAAATGATCGGTGGCTGGCCGCAGAGGCTGACGCTCCTTTGTTGGCTGCCCCGGAGGGGCGCGAAACTTCGGTTTCGCGCCCTGTTTTTTCGCGTTTGTCACAGGGTCGGCCAACCTTCCGCTTTTGGTTGACACGCGTTAGGGCCTCGTTCACCACCTGACCAGTGGACGGGGTGCCAGTCGAACACATTTTTCCCGGGTGCTTGAAATCCCTGCCTACACCGCTTCATGGTCGGCGGGTCCGTCACGAGTTGAGTCCGCACCATGCCGCTACAGCCCGATGCCATAGACAGAAAGCTTCTCAGGGAGCTGCAGCGCGACTCGCAACGCAGTGTGCAAGTGCTGGGCGATTGCGTGGGCCTGTCGCCCTCGGCCTGCCATCGACGCATCAAGGCGCTGGAGGAAGCTGGCCTGGTCGTCGGCTATCATGCGGAACTGGATGCAGGCCGGCTGGGCTTTGCGATGCAGTTCTTCATCGAGGTGGGCCTGACCAGCCAGAGCGAGACGGCCCTTGAGGCCTTCGAGGCGGCCGTCCAGGACATTCCCGAAGTGCTCGAATGCCACCTGATGGCTGGCCAATCCGACTATATCCTGCGCGTCGTGGTCCGCGACCATGAGGATTTCGAACGGCTGCACCGGCGGTTGAGTGCCCGCTTGCCCGGCGTGGCGCGCATCCATTCCAATATGAGCATCCGGCTCGTGAAAGCCCGGACGGGCCTGCCGATATAGCTTGCAGATTATCGGCAGATTGCCCAGAAAAACGGCAATACGAGATTCTGGCGTTGGATTGGTCAGAATCCTCTTGCGAAACAAAATCGGCTGCGCTTGACTGGCTTTAGGGCAAGCTGCCTGCCTGGGCGTGAGGGACGCCCAGGCCATCCGCTCCGCGCCATTCTTCCGAGGGAACGGGAATGGTGCGGGGCGGATCTCGTGTCGCAGTCACCAGCCATTTTCCTTGCCCCCGGCGCCGATAGCGGCAATCTAGGTGGCGAGGAGATCATTGCTTTGACCGATACCAGCCACATCGTGGGCGGGGGACCCAAGAAGGTTCTCTACACGCTTGCCACCATCAACCGCATTGGCGTCGGCAAGGCGGCCAAGGCATTGACCGCCAAGAATACCTGCAAGGCCTGCGCCTATGGCATGGGCGGACAGCAGGGCGGCATGACCAATGAACTGGGCGAGTTCCCCTCGGTCTGCAACAAGAGCGTGCAGGCCCAGTCCACCGATATCCAGCCCGCTATCCCGGCGGGCATTTTCGAGCACACGATCGATGATCTCGCCGAATTGACGGGGCGCGAGATGGAACAGTTGGGGCGATTGGGAACGCCGCTATTGCGCCACGCCGGCGCCAGCCGGTTCTCGCCACTGTCATGGGACGAGGCGCTCGATATCGCGGCACGGCGGCTTGCCGGGACCGACCCGAGCCGGACGTTCTTCTATTCCTCGGGACGCTCGTCCAACGAGGCGGGATTTCTCTTCCAGCTGCTGGCGCGGGCCTATGGCACCAACAATGTCAACAACTGCTCCTACTACTGCCACCAGGCGACCAGCGAGGGTCTGGCCACGACCATCGGCAAGGGGACGGCAACGATCGAGCTCGAGGACCTGACGGGCGCCGACCTGATCTTCGTCATCGGTGCCAATCCCTCGTCCAACCATCCGCGCTTCATCCATATGCTCAAGGCCTGCCGCGACCGGGGTGGGCAGGTCATCGTGATCAACCCGGCCAGGGAGCCGGGGCTGGTCAAGTTCGCGGTGCCCAAATCGCCAGTGTCCATGTTCAAGGGCGGGAGCGAGATTGCCTCCGACTACCTTCAGCCGCGGATCGGCTCGGACATCGCGCTGTTCAAGGGCCTCTGCAAGGCGGTGCTGGAGCAGGGCATGCAGGACAGCGCCTTCATTGCCGAGCATGGCGCGGGTTTCGAAGCCTTCCGGCGCGATATCGACGGGTTGAGCTGGGACGAGATCACGGAAACCTGCGGCCTCTCCCGAGACGAGATCGAGCGCGTGGCCGGCGCCTATGGCCAGGCGAAGAACGCCGTCTTCGCCTGGGGCATGGGCATGACCCATCACGTCCATGGCGTCGCCAATGTGGAAGCCATCGCCAACCTGGCGCTGCTGCGCGGCATGATCGGCAAGCGTTTCGCGGGGCTGTTGCCGTTGCGGGGGCATTCCAATGTGCAGGGCATCGGCACGATCGGGGTGAAGCCTGTGCTGGCGCGCGATGTGCTCAGGCGGATGGAAGAGGCGTTCGGCGTTACCTTCCCCGAAGAGAAGGGGCTCGACACCATGGCCTGCATGCAGAGGGCTGCGGCCGGTGACATTGATGCGGCCGTGATCATGGGCGGCAATCTGTGGGCGGCGACGCCTGATACCGCCTTTTCGACACGCGCCATGGCGCAGATCGGGTTCAAGCTCTTCCTGACCACCACACTCAACCAGGGCCATGTGCATGGCCTGGGCGAGGGCGAGGTGATGATCCTGCCGGTGACGGCGCGCGACGAGGAATGGGAGCCGACTACGCAGGAATCCATGTTCAACTTCGTGCGCCTGTCGGATGGCGGTATCCGCCGCCTTGACAATGTGCGGCCCGAAAGCTGGATTCTCGGGCAGCTGGGCCGGCGCATGCTGCCGTATTCACCGATAGATTTCGAGGCCTTTTCAGGCCATTCGCGACTGCGCGACGCCATCGCGGCCATTGTGCCGGGAATGGAGGAACTGGCGGACATCGATGTCGCCAAGCGCGAGTTCCATATCCGCAACCGCGTGCTGCATACGCCGACTTTTGCCACCACCGATGGCAAGGCGCATTTCGTGGTGACGCCCCTGCCGGCGCCGCCTTCTGGCCGCCTGATGCTGGCCAGCGTGCGCAGCGAGGGCCAGTTCAACTCCATCATCTACGAGGAAACCGACAGCTACCGCGGCAAGGCGGGGCGCTATTCGGTGTTCCTCAATGCCGAGGACATGGCCGAGCGCGGCCTCAGCGAGGGGCAGGGGGTGCGCGTCACCTCCGATGTCGGAGAAATGCGGGGCGTCGCGACGCGGTTCGACCTCCCGCGCGGCTCGGTCCTGGCCTATTACCCGGAGGCCAATGTGCTGGTCGGCACGGCGGTCGACCCCCGGAGCAAGACCCCCGCCTTCAAATCGGTGCCAGTTCAGGTGGAGGCGCTCCCTCAGTCTGTTTAGACTTGCACAAATATTGTGCATCTTCTCGTCGCGCTCCCAATTTGGACTGTCTTTACGGGTCATTTACCATAAGGGCTCTAGTCTTCTGCCGGGCAGGGGGAGCAAGCGCCGGAATGGCGAGGGAAGACCTGAGATTTTTCGCAGTGCCAATGCCGGTGGCCGGCAATGGCTGACAAGGCCGCGCCGGAAATCGCCGCCTCCCCCCGCGCCATGCGGGTGGTGATGGAAGGGATCGGGCAGGAGTTGCACACCTATTCGGCGGGCAATCTGCAGATCGTCAAGCAGACCAAGCTTCTGGCCGTCAACGCCATCATCGAGGCAGCGCGAGCGGGAGACGCCGGCAAAGGCTTCGCCGTGGTCGCCAACGAGGTGCAGCGCCTGGCTGAAAGCGCGGCGGACATCGCGGCGCGCTTCCAGGACGTGCTTGTGGGGCGGATCAGCCTGGGCCGGACCTTGTCCGGCACACTGGTCGAGGAAATGGAGGGCGCCCGCCTGACCGACCTGGCGCAGACGCTGGTCCAACTCATCGTCCGCAACCTTTATGAGCGCACTGCCGACGTGCGCTGGTGGGCCACAGACACTGCCTTCTGGCAAGCGTTGGAGGGGGAAGATCCCACGGCGCGCCAGTTCGCCGCCGAGAGACTGGCCACCATCAACCGCTTCTATTCGGTCTATTGCGACCTGGTTCTCACCGATGCACGCGGGCGGGTCGTGGCCAGTGCCAACCCAGCTCATGCCAAGACGCTGCTGGGCGCCGACCTTTCGCGCGAGGGCTGGGTGCGCGCCGCCATGGCGACCGCCAGCGGCGACGACTATGCCGTGGGCGAGGTGATGGAAAGCCAGCATCACGACAAGCGCGAAGTGCTGGTCTATTCAACCGCCATACGGGCCAACGGCCGGGCCAATGGGCCGGTCCTGGGGGCACTGGGCGTCTATTTTGACTGGCAGGCGCAGGGACGCTCCATTGTCGAAACCGAGGCGGCCTTGCCCCCGCAAGTGGTCGAGCGGACCGAAGTCATGCTGCTCGATGCCAATGGCCGGATCATTGCGACGACACGGCCCGAACATCGCTTCACCCGGTTCCAGCTCAACGACAATGGCCAGGCGCGCGGCAGCTATCTCGACGGTGCGGGCAATATCGTCGCCTTTGCCCGCACGCTGGGCTACCAGGAATATGACGGACTGGGCTGGTGGGGCGTCATCGTGCAGCGCACCGAGAGCGAGGAGAGCATCCGCAATTCGCTGGGCATGGACCGGATATGACGGGCACGGCATGGGGCGATTGACCCTCGGACGCGGCGGTCGCAAGCTGGCCGCCGAGCCGGCAAGGCGCATGGCGGCCCGCTGGAGGTTCACACCATGACGGCATTCGATCACTTCCCCGAGGCCACGCGCGCGTTTCTTGCGGGCATTGCCATAAACAACGACAAGGCCTGGTTCGACGCCCATCGCGATCTGTATGAGGCGGGCTATGTCGAGGCCGGCAAGGCCTTCGTCTCGGCCATTGCCCCGCGGGTCCTGGCGATCTCTCCGGACGCCCATGCCGAGCCGCGCGTCAACGGCTCGATCATGCGGATCAACCGCGATGTGCGTTTTTCCAAGGACAAGCGGCCCTACAAGACCCATCTCGACTTCTGGTTCTGGCATGGAGAGAAGAAGGGCTGGAACTGCCCCGGTTTTTACCTGCGCATCACGCCCGAGACGGTCTTCATCGGCACCGGCATGCACCGGTTCGACAAGGAAATGCTCGAGAGCTATCGACACGCGGTGGTCCTGCCGCGATCGGGAAGGGCGCTGCAGGCTGCCATTGCGAAGGTGCGGGCCGCCGGCGACTACGAGATCGGTGAGAAGACCCGCAAGAAGCCGCCCCGCGGCTTCGATGTCGATGCCGATCGGGCCGAGCTTCTGCTCTACGAGGGGCTCACCGCAACCAGAACGCTTCCCGGGAGCGTCGCCTACGAACCGGGCTTTGTAGACTTGTGCGCAACCCATTTCGCCGCCACCTGGCCGGTTGGACAATGGCTGCGCGCGGAGTTGGGTGCATAACGCAACGGCCGCCCGGTGAGGCCAAACGGCCCCAGCCTGCTGAAAAGATTGCTTTTTATCTACTGAACAGGCGCTGAACGGGACTCTCAGCGGCCATACAGGCGCTGCGGCCTACCTTCCGATCATGGCCAGCCAGAGGGCGGCTGCGTGAGGGAGATCGAAATGAGGGTTTCGGCAAAGGGTTTCGTGGTCGTGCTGGCTCTGGCCGGCGGCTTTTTCGGGGTGAGTGCAGCGCAGGCGCAGGAGCTGCATCATGGTGTGGACACCTGTCAGAACGGCTATGTCTGGCGCGAGGCGGCAGCGGGCGATCGGGTCTGCGTCACCCCGGCGTCGCGCCAGCGTGCTGCCGAGGACAATGCCATGGCGACTGGTCGCGTCGATCCGCATGGCGCTTATGGCCCCAATACCTGCGTCGCCGGCTTCGTCTGGCGCGAGGCTTTTGCGGGTGACATGGTCTGCGTGACGCCTGCGGTGCGCAGTGCGACGGCCGAGGAGAATCGTCTCGGCCAGTCCCGCAGGGTCCTCGCCTATGGGCCCGATACCTGCAAGCAGGGCTTCGTCTGGCGCGAGGCCGCTCCCGGCGACCATGTCTGCGTGGTGCCGGCCAGCCGGGCCCGGGCGCAGCAGGAAAACGCGCTTGCCGCCAGCCGCGTCGATCCCTTTGGTGCCTATGGTCCCAATACCTGCCTTGCCGGGTTTGTCTGGCGGGAGGCCTTTGCCGGCGATGTGGTCTGCGTGACGCCCGATATCCGCACCTTGGTGCGCGACGAAAACACCAATGCCCGCCGCACCCGCATCATGGGGTGAGCAGCCGGCACAGCGTCGCCGATGCGGCCCCGCCCAAGCGGCGGGGCTGTTTGTTTGCCCGGGGCCGTTGCCCCAGGGTGGGCTTTCGCCTAGATAGCTGGCCAATCACTTTCCCCTATGCGGAGCGAATGCGGCCATGGCGCGCCAGTTCATCTATCACATGCACGGAATGAGTAAGGCCTATGCCGGCGGCAAGAAGGTGCTGGATAACATCCATCTCTCTTTCTACCCCGACGCCAAGATCGGCATCCTGGGCCCCAATGGCTCGGGCAAGTCGACGCTGCTCAAGATCATGGCCGGCATTGATACCGAGTTCACCGGCGAGGCCTGGGCCGCCGAGGGCGCCAAGATCGGCTACCTGGCGCAGGAGCCGCAGCTCGATCCGGCGCTCAACGTGCTGGGCAATGTCATGACCGGCGTCAAGGAAAAGAAGGACATCGTCGACCGCTACAACGAGTTGATGATGAACTATTCCGACGAGACCGCCGACGAGGCGACCAAGCTCCAGGACATCATCGACGCGCAGAACCTGTGGGACCTCGAATCCCAGGTGGAAGTGGCCATGGAAGCGCTCGGCTGCCCGCCCGGCGATGCCGACGTGACCAACCTTTCGGGCGGTGAAAAGCGCCGCGTGGCGCTCTGCGCTCTGCTCCTCAGCAAGCCCGACCTGCTGCTGCTGGACGAACCGACCAACCACCTCGACGCCGAGACCACGGCCTGGCTCGAACGGCACCTCAGCGAATTCGAAGGCGCGGTGCTGATCATCACCCACGACCGCTACTTCCTCGACAATGTCACGGGCTGGATTCTCGAGCTCGACCGCGGCCGCGGCATTCCCTATGAGGGCAATTACTCGGCCTATCTCGGTGCCAAGGCCAAGCGCTTTGCCCAGGAAAAGAGCGAGGATGCGGCCCGCGCCAAGGTGCTGGAACGCGAGCGCGAATGGATGGGCCAGAGCCCGCAGGC
>CAMLKN010000093.1 GCA_946480655.1 uncultured Devosia sp.
GTTCGACCATTTCGGTCGAAGACGCCATCAAGTCGCTGGTGACCCTGTCGGCCAACGACATGGCCCGCGTCATCGCCGAGCATATCTCAGGCACCGAGAGCAAGTTCGCCGAACGCATGACCGCCACGGCCCGCGCCATGGGCATGCGCAACACCACCTATCGCAACGCCTCGGGCCTGCCCGATGGCGGCCAGGTGACCACGGTGCGCGACCAGGCCATCCTGGGCATCGCCATCTACCAGCACTTCCCCAATTACTACGAGTTCTTCCAGACCACGTCCTTCCGCTATGGCGGCAAGACCTATGGCAACCACAATCGGGTCCTGGGCTATATGGGCGCCGTCGACGGCATCAAGACCGGCTATATCAACGCCGCCGGTTCGAACCTGCTGACCGCGGCCCGCAAGGACAATCGCCACATCGTTGTCGTTGCCTTCGGTTTCAATTCCGCCGCAGCGCGTGACGAGAAGGTCCGCCAGCTGGTCTCGAACTATCTGAGCAAGGGTCGCCGCGGCGACTACCTGCAGACCGCCATGGTTCCGCTGCCGGGCAGGCAGGGCAACACCCAGTTCGCGCTGGCCCAGCCGCGCAAGCCGACCTTGTCCATGCCCACGCCCATGCCCGACTTCCGCCTCGCCGCGCTGGTCGCCGCCAATGGCGCCCAGCCTCAGGTAGCCGTTGCCGCGGCCGCGCCGGTCGCCTTGCCCACCCCTGCCCCGACGGACCTCGGCCTTTCGCCGGCCGTGCAGGCTGCCAATGTACTGGCCGCGCCGACCCAGGCCGAAACGCCCTATCCCAGCCAGGACGTCATCGGCGCCTGGCTCAGCGAGACCTACAACCTGGGCGCTCCACCCGCAGCTCTTGGCCAGACCGCGCCGTCCTCGCCTCTGCTGCCGCCGGGTGACGTCAATGGCGGCGCCGGCAACACCGCCGGCCAGCCTGTCGACCTCATGCATTCCGGTTCGGTTGCCGATGCGGCACCGGTCAGTGGCTGGGTCGTCCAGATCGGCGCCGGCCCTTCTGAAGACAGCGCTCGCGCCATGCTCTCCGATGCAGCCGGCAAAGTCGGTTCGCTGGGTGACTTCCGCTCCTATGTCGAGCCCTTCGAAAAGAATGGCCAGATGTTCTACCGCGCCCGGTTCGTCGGCTTTGGCGACCGCGATGCAGCGACCACGATGTGCAATCGCCTCAAGGACCAGGACATGGCGTGCCTTGCAATGCAGGGCTGACAGAAGCATCGGACCGAAAAATGCGACGCGGTTTTGGGTCCATCCGATGCGAAAATGAAGAAACACCGGCACAGCGGGTCAACCGCTGGCCGGATGACCGGGCGGCCCACTCGCCGCCCACGGGGATGCAATTGGTGCTTGTGTATGGAGTAGCCCAATGAGTGACCGAAACGCCCTCATCGAACTGGCCAACTTCGTGGCCAGATCCCCCCTTGCCTCCCCGGACATGACGGTCCGCAACAAGGCCCTGAGCGGCATGACCGGCCGCATGGTGCCGCGCCAGAAGCGCTCGGTCGGTGACTTGCTTGGCGTGGTGATGGCCCTTTCCGCCCGGACCCGCCGCATGGCGCACGAACCGGTGCATGTCGAGATCGACGTCTTTGCACCCGGCGGCAAGCGCGCGCTGCGCATGATGCTGGGACAGGACTAGCGCGCTTTCAGTAAAAGTGGTGTCCACTTTTGCGGTTCGAAAGCGTGACAAATCAAACAAGTAGAGCTCTCGTTCTGATCCCATCAGAACGAGAAATGCTCTAGGAGGATAGTGGCGTCCTATACGAGCGCCACGATTTCCTTGCGTTTCCAGACAAACTGGTACCAGCACGCCTGTAGCACCAGCATCATGGTGAAACTGGCCGCATAGGCCACCCAGATGCCTGTGAGCCCAAGGCTGGTCTGGCTGAGCCAGATGGCACCCGGCAACTCGATCAGCAGGATGCAGGCCAGCGACAGCGCCATCGGCGCATACACCGTTCCGCTGGCCCGCATGACACCGGAAAACACCACGCTGGCCCCGAAACACAGGATGCTCCACAGCACCACATGCAGCAGGGTTTCGGCCAAATCGACCACCGCTGGATCAGTGATGAACAGTGCCACCACATGCTGGCTGAAGAGATAAGCCAGGACGATCAGCCCGCCGGTGATGATCAGGTTGAGCACCAGAGCCGTTCGGGTGATGGCGCCGAGCTGGTGGTTCTGCCGCGCGCCGATCGCCTGCGCGGCGAAAATCGAGGCTGCGATGCCGATCGACATGGCCGGGAACTGCACGTAGCTCATCACCTGTCCCAGAGCGCCATAGGCGGCCGTCGCGTCCGACCCAAAGCGATTGACCAACCCCACGACGACTATGCCGGCGATGGATGAAATCACCATCTGCAGGCCCGCCGGCACGCCCAGTTTCAGGATCAGGCCCAGCAGCTTGAAGTCGGGGCGGATCATGGCGCCCAGCAGAACGTTGTCGGGCGCCAGGGGCATGTCGCGCAGGCGCATATAGACGAACAGGAACACCAATACGGTCACAAAGCCCGCGATCATCGCGAAGGCCGCTGCGTTGACGCCCAATTGCGGCAAGCCGAACCAGCCCTGGATCAGGGCCGGGGTGACGACAAGACTCACCACAAGCGACAGGATTAGCGAAAACAGCGGGGTAATGGTGTCCCCCACCCCGCGCAGCACGGAAGTCACCACGAGAAACAGGAAGAACCCCGGCATGCCGATCAGCACGATGCGGGCATATCCGACGGCGATATGCCGAATATTGTCCGGCGCGCCAAGGACGGTGAGGATGTCCTCGGTCCATATTCCGCCCACGACCGACACAACAAGACCAAACACCAGCGCCGCGGCCAGCGACGACCCGGCCACCTGCTTGACCTTGTCGATGTTCTTGGCGCCCCAGGCCTGGCCGATCAGGATGGTCGACCCGGCCGACAGCCCGATCAGGAAGCTCATCAGGAAAAACATGATGGGGAAGAAAGTGGCCGTGGCCGCGAGGGCCTCGACCCCGATCATCTGACCGACATAGATCGAATTGATCGTGCCCGACAGCGCCTGCAGGATATTGGACGCCATCAGGGGGACGAGAAACAGGGCAAACCGCTGCCAAAGCGGTCGCGAGGAAAGCGGGTTCATGTAACGCTCCGGAAAGCCGATCTTCACTACGTCACGGCGCGGGGCCCAGATCCGGCATAGAGGCTGAAAAATGATCAGACCGCCGGGGGGGACCTATTCACACCGCGCAAAATGCGGTGCCGGCTGGACGGGCGCTGAAGGCTCGGCAATGACGGCGGCCTGAATACGCCTCGCCTACAGCGCCGTCAATCGGGCCCGCGGGTCGCCTGCGGATGGAGGCAAGCCCACGGCCCACCGTCGCCCCGGAATGCCTGATTGAAATTGTCGGAGAATGGTGCCCCCCGCCGGACTCGAACCGGCACGCCTCGCGGCGGAGGATTTTGAGTCCTCTGCGTCTACCATTCCGCCAGAGGGGCACGGGCTCGGTTCCTAGCCGAGAAGTCTGCGTCGCGCAACAGCTTGCGCACATGATCCCACCGGTCTCAAGGCATCGGCTAGAGCAGGCTCTGCGCGGGTCCGAGCGAAGGATCGAGGAAGGTGCCATTGCCACTTGGTTGGGTCGTCGTAAACCGGCTGCCGCCTGGCGTCGTCACGAAACCCGAACCGTAATTCTGCTGCATCATCTGCTCGCGCTGGATGGCATCGAAGGCCTGGATGTCGAGACCGATGACGGAGGTCATCAGGTTAGGCCCGGTCCCCGGCTTGAATGCCTCGGCAATCGCCGCCTCGCCCTCGAAAGCCTTGACGCCCGTCGAGGGGTTGATCCAGGCGGTGGTCATGCCGGTGGGCACGTTGAAGGGCGTGGGCGGTTTGCCCTGCAGCGCATTGGCCATGAAGCTGGTGAAGATCGGCACGGCCATGTCGCCGCCGGTGGAAGCAGACCCCATTGAGCGCGGCTGGTCGTAGCCAACATAGATGCCCACGGCCAGTTCCGGAGTGAAACCGACGAACCAGGCATCCTTGTAGTCGTTCGTGGTCCCGGTCTTTCCGGCCACCGGGCGGTTCAGGGCCCGCGCCTTTGTGCCGGTTCCGCGCTGCACCACGCCTTCCATCATCGAGGTGATCTGGTAAGCCGTCATCGGGTCGAGCACCTGCGGACGATTGTCGATGATGCGTGGCTCCCCCTGCCCGTGCCAGTTGGCAGCCTGGCAGCCGTCGCAGACCCTCTGGTCGTGACGATAGACAGTCGTCCCGTAACGGTCCTGTATCCGGTCGATCAGGGTAGGCACGATCTTGCGGCCGCCATTGGCAATGGTGGCGTAAGCCGCCGTCATGCGCATCGCCGTCGTCTCGCCCGCGCCCAGGGCCATGGCCAGCACCGGCTGCATATTGTCATAGATGCCGAAGAGCTGCGCGTAGTCGGCAATCAGCGGCATGCCGATGTCACGGGCGAGACGCACCGTCATCACGTTCCGGCTGCGTTCGATACCCCGGCGCAAGGTCTGGGGCCCGTAGAACTCCTGGGAATAGTTTTCCGGCCGCCAGACCGAACCGTCTCCCATGCGCACTTCCACCGGCGCATCCAGCACCACCGAAGCGGGCGTATAGCCATTATCGAGCGCGGCAGCATAGACGATCGGCTTGAATGAGGACCCCGGTTGGCGCAGCGCCTGCGTGGCGCGGTTGAATTCGCTTTCGGCAAACGAGAATCCACCGACCATGGCCAGCACGCGCCCCGTCCGCGGGTCCATGGCAACCAGGGCGCCCTCGATCTCCGGCACCTGTTCAAGCGTATAGACCCCGTCCTGCCCGGCGACGGGCGAGACATAGACCACGTCGCCCACTTTGAGGATGTCCTGGACCGGCTTGGACACCCACTTGATTTCCGGGCCTGAAAGGACGCCTTCGATCCGGTCGTCGGTGACAGCACCATCGGCGTCATTTTCCGGCCTAAGGCCAATGCGGGCCTGGTTGTTGCCCACTTCGAGGACGACGGCGAGTTGCCATTCCGGCACGTCGCTCAGCGGCTCGATGGCCGCGACCGCAAGGCCCCAGTCTTCGCCCAGTTCGACACTGGCAACCGGCCCGCGGAAACCGCGCTTGTGGTCGAAATCGATGAGCCCGTCCATCAGCGCGCGGCGTGCATATTCCTGCAGGCGCGGCTCAAGGGTCGTACGCACGGACAGACCGCCGCCATAAAGCTGGTCCTCGCCATAGAGCTTGGCCAGTTCGCGGCGCACTTCCTCGGTGAAATACTCAGCCGAATAGAGCTGGCTGCCGGCCGCGCGCGGAATGACGTTGAGCGGCTCCTGCTTGGCGGCGGCCGCCTCCTCATAGGTCACGTAGCCATTCTCGACCATGCGGTCGATCACCCAGTTGCGCCGCTCGATGGCGGCTTCGGTGCGGCGGTAGGGGTGATAGTTGTTCGGCCCCTTGGGCAATGCCGCGATGTAGGCGGCTTCCGGCAGCGTCAGTTGATACAGCGCCTTGTCGAAATAGTTCAGCGCCGCCGCGGCTATGCCGTAGGAATTGAGGCCAAGGAAAATCTCATTGAGATAGAGCTCGAGGATCTTGTCCTTGGAGAAAGTCGACTCGATCCGCAGCGCGAGCACGGCTTCCTGGATTTTCCGGTCCCAGGTCTGTTCCGAGGTCAGCAGGAAGTTCTTGGCCACCTGCTGGGTGATGGACGAACCGCCACCCTGGATCGCGCTATTGCCGTCCATCCGCGCGACGAGATTGTCCCGCAAAGCGCGAATGACACCGTCCACCGCAATGCCGCTGTGGCTGTAGAAGTCCTTGTCCTCCGCCGACAAGAACGCCTGGACCACCAGCGGCGGCACTGTCTCGATTGGCTGGAACAGCCGCCGCTCGCGCGCATATTCGGCCAGCAAGGTGCCGTCTGCGGCATGGACGCGTGTCGTTACCGGCGGCTGATAGTCCTTGAGGACGGTATAGTCAGGCAACTGCGCGGCCACGGCCGCCAGATAGACAGCCGCCGCAGCGACCCCGCCCAAGGCGAGGAACATGCCGAAACCGAAGAGCCAGCCAAGCAGGCGAAACATCTGGTCAGTGCCTCCGGACCGCGTCGGCGGTCAGATGGGAATCATAGCAGAAGCCGGCGGCCATGTGGATTGTTCCACCCATGTTCACGGCTCTTCCTCGAGGCTGTCGAAATAGGTGGAAATACCCCGGGCGATCGCCTCCGCCGTGCGGTCCCGCCAATCCGATTGCATCAGGTTGGCGATATCGCTGGCATTGGAGAGGAACCCCAGCTCCACCAGCACAGACGGCACGTCCGGCGCCTGCAGCACGAAGAAATCGGCCTGCCGCACTGGGAACCGCCGCAGGGCGACGCTGGGCTCGAGCTGATGCACGATGGACTGCGCTGCCATGAAGGACTGCACCCGCATTTCGCGCCGCATCAGGTCGAGCAGGATATCCACCACTTCGGGCGCCATCGTCGTGGGCATGGCGAAACCGGCAATCACATCCGAGGCGTTTTCATTGTCGGCCAGCACCTTGTCGAGCACGTCGGTCGCATTCTCGTCGCGCGTATAGACCGACGCGCCCCGGATTTCCGGCTGCTGGAAACTGTCGGCATGAATGGAGATGAACAGATCGGCCTTGTTCGAACGCGCCAGGTCCACGCGTTCCTCGAGGCGAAGATAGGAATCATCTTCGCGCGTCAGCGCCACGTCGAAGCGCCCCGAGGCGACGAGCAGTTCCTGCAGGCGCAGCGAAAAGGCCAGCACAATGTCCTTTTCCTTGACGCCGTCGGACGTCTCGGCACCACTGTCGATCCCACCATGGCCCGGATCGATGACGACCAGCGGGCGGCTTTCGATGGGCAGTTCCGATCCTCCCGCGGGCGTCGAGACAGCCGGCGCCACGCTCTCGGACGCCAGCTTGTCGCGTTCGACATTGGCAGCGAATTCTTCCGCGGTCGCCGGAATGATGTCGACGACCAGCCGGGCGGGCTGCCCGTCGAATGCGTCGAGCACGTAGGCCTGCTGCACCTGGGCCGGGCCGGTCAATGTCAGCGTTGTCCGCACGCGATCGGCGGCGGCCTGTTCAATGGCATAGGCGGAAATCAGCCCCCCTTCGCCCGCCTCGCCCATTGGCTCTGGCACGGAAAAGGTTCCCGCCCGCACGTCCACCGCCAGGCGTTGGGGCTCATCGAGAGAGACAAAGGAGAATTCGGTGCGCTCAGCCAGGTCGACAACGAGGCGGGCGCGATCCTCGGTGGCCGTCACCCGCGCATCGATGACATTGGGGAGCGGCGGCAGCGGCGCCGCGTCCTGGGCCTGCGCGGCCGCAAGGCAGGCGAGCCAGGCGAGAACGCCAAGGCAGAGGTGTATCAGAAAATGTCGGGGCAAAACGTCGACCGGCTCCCAAAGCTCCGAACCGCTAGATGCCGCTGTCTTGCGGCGATTCTTCGGCAGATGTGGCCTTATGCGATGATTTGCGCGCCCGGCCAAGGAACGCACCGGTAAAACCCGTGTGCAGGTGTCATTTTGACTTTCCTGTTGCCATTCCAGCGCAACTTTCCTACACGCTAGTAATGCAGGTGCGTGTGTTTCGTGGCCGTTTTCGGGGTTTGACTAACGCCCCCTATGGCCAGGAGCGAACGTTGCGGTTTCAACGCCCTGCAGCGACGAATTTCGACCCAACCGGGTCGGACGGTGCCAGGCGTCAGGCCTGACACCCAATAGGAAGAGGTCATATGGCCCGCTGGCGAACAGAGCGCGACGCGATCGAGACTACCGATTGCCGCTTTGCTTCGTCCTCTAGGCCGGCCGTGACCGACAAGACCAAGGCGCTGAACGTGAGAGGTTCGCGCCGCCCAACATCAAACCTATTCGCCCCGCAATGCGCCACACCCGGGATGCCGCCTATCCGGCGTCCCCTTGTCGGCGCGCGGGTGCGCGGAGTTTACTATGGCGACCAAGAGAATGCTGGTGGATGCCATCCACCCGGAAGAAACACGGATTGTCGTTACCGCCGGTAACCGGCTCGAGGAGTTCGACTTCGAATCGGCGACCCGCCGCCAGTTGCGGGGTAATATCTACCTCGCAAAGGTGACGCGGGTGGAGCCCAGCCTGCAGGCGGCCTTCGTCGAATATGGCGGCAACCGCCATGGCTTCCTCGCCTTTTCGGAAATCCATCCCGACTACTACCAGATCCCCGTGGCCGACCGCGAAGCTCTGCTGCGCGATGAGGAGCACGAGGACGATCACCACGACGAGGTCGAGGAGACCATCTCCCTCCCCGAAGGCGTGACCGAGCCCGACGCCGAGGCCGATCCGCAGGAACCGGGCGACGCCAGCCATATCGAGCAGGCCCCGGCCAACACCGAGCCGGTCGAATCCATTGGTGGTGCCGATGCGCTCGAGGAAGTGCCGGAACGTCGCCGTTCCAGCCAGCAGCGCCGTCACCAGTACAAGATCCAGGAAGTCATCAAGCGCCGCCAGGTCATGCTGGTGCAGGTAGTCAAGGAAGAGCGCGGCAACAAGGGCGCGGCTCTGACCACCTACCTGTCGCTGGCCGGCCGCTATTCCGTGCTGATGCCGAACACCGCCCGTGGCGGCGGCATTTC
>CAMLKN010000094.1 GCA_946480655.1 uncultured Devosia sp.
GCGTGCTGCCCACCTCGATCATCGTGCTCGTGGCCATCAACCAGCCCTTCACGCTCTGGATGCTGCACTCGTTCTTCCTGTCGATCCCCAAGGATCTCGACGAGAGCGCCATGGTCGATGGCTGTACCCGGTTCCAGGCCTTTCGGATGGTGATCATGCCGGTCATGTGGCCGGGCGTCGTGACCACGGGGCTCTTCAGCTTCCTGCTCGGCTACAATGACTTCGCGGTGACAGCCATGCTGCTCAGCGCCGACAACCAGACCATGGTGCCCAAGATTTCGAGCTTCCTCGGCTCGATCCAGGAAACCGGCAATGTGATGTTCGCCGTGGCGGCCGTGGTTTCGGCCACCGTGCCGCTGTTCATTCTCGTCCTCTTCTTCCAACGCCAGATCGTCTCGGGCCTCACGGCCGGCGCCGTTAAGGGATAAAATCATGGCCCAGATCCGTCTCAAGAATGTTTCGAAGCGCTGGAACAAGTTCATCGGTGTCGACAACTTCAACCTCGACATCGCCGACCAGGAATTCCTGGTTTTGCTGGGGCCTTCAGGTTGCGGCAAGACGACGACGATGCGGATGATCGCCGGTCTGGAAGAGATCACCGAGGGCGAAATCTGGATCGGCGACCGCCTCGTCAACAAGCTCGAACCCAAGGATCGGGACATTTCCATGGTGTTCCAGAGCTATGGGCTCTATCCGAACATGACGGTCTACGAGAATATCCGCTTCCCTCTGAAGGTGCGGAAGGTACCCCAGGACCAGCATCATGAACGGGTCATGAAGGCGGCGGCCATGGTGGAACTGGAGCCGTTCCTCGAAAGACGCCCGGCAGCGCTTTCGGGCGGCCAGCGCCAGCGCGTGGCATTGGCCCGCGCCATCGTGCGCGAGCCCAATGCCTTCCTGATGGATGAGCCGCTGTCCAACCTCGATGCCAAGCTGCGCGTCTCGACCCGGGCGCAAATCAAGAACCTGCATCACGCGCTCAAGACCACGACGATCTATGTGACGCACGACCAGATCGAGGCCATGACCCTGGCCGACCGGGTCGTGGTGATGAACAAGGGCGTCGTGCAGCAGGTTGGCACGCCCATGGAGATCTATGACCGGCCGGCCAATACCTTTGTCGCAAGCTTCATCGGCTCGCCGGCGATGAATCTGGTCAGCGGCGAAGTGAAGGATGGCGTCTTCACCAGCCAGGGCATTCGGATCGAAGGACTGCCAAAGACTGCGAGCGGCGCCGTGACGCTCGGCTTCCGCGCCGAGGATGCGAGCCTTGCCAGCACCGGTGGGCAGATCGAGGCGCCGATCTATACGGTCGAGCTTCTGGGCGAGGCGACCATGCTTTCCATGCGCGTGGCCGGGGAACTGGTATCGATCAAGGTGGGCAAGGACTATCGTGGCAATATCGGTGACGTCGCCCGGATTGCCATCCCGGCTTCGGCTTGCCACCTTTTCGACCAGGCCAGCGGCGCGCGGATCGAGGCCTGAAGCATGTCGCGTGACGGCGCATTTGACGACCGGTTCAAGGCCGCTCTGGAGGCAGCGAAGCTGAAGCTGACCGCGGATGAGGCCTCGGGCGTGCAGAGGCTTGCCGCCTGGATGCATGACGGGCTTGCGGCGCTGGAGCTTCCGCCAGCACCCACCGGGCAGGATGACAATATCTGCGACCTCGACATTTTCGCGCTGGGCGCGCGCCTCCGTGATGGGCGGCTGACGTCCAAAGCCCTGGCCGAGGCGACACTGGCACGTATTGCCGAGCGCGACCCGGCCTATCTCAGTTTCTACCGCGTGCTCGCGGACAGCGCATTGGCCGAGGCCGCACGCGCCGATCGCGAACTGGCGGACGGGATTGACCGCGGGCCGCTCCATGGCATTCCCGTAGGCATCAAGGACCTGATCGACGTCGTGGGCGTCGCCACGACGGCTAATGCGCCGGGTCGGGCCGATGCCATTGCCAAGAGCGATGCCGAAGTGGTGCGCCGGCTGCGCGAAGGGGGCGCTGTCATTGTCGGCAAGCTGGCGACCTATGAATGGGCGACAGTCGGGCCTGACAGGCAGGGGCTCTTTCCTCCGGCGCGCAATCCCTGGAGTGCCGAGCATATCACCGGCGGCTCCTCGTCGGGCTGCGCGGCTGCGGTAGCTGGCGGGCTGATCCGCACTTCGGTCGGTACGGATACGGGCGGTTCGGTCCGCGGGCCGAGCTTCTACTGTGGCACCGTGGGACTCAAGCCAACCTTCGGGCTCGTGCCGACTGATGGCGTGCTCGAACTGGCGCCCAGCCTGGACCATGTCGGAACCGTCAGCGCGACGGTCGCGGAGGCCGCGCTGACCCTGGATGTGCTCACCGGTCGGACAGGGCAAGGGTCTGCGTGTGCGCGGATCGGTGAACCGCTATCAGGCCTGCGGATCGGCTATGCCCGCAACTGGTTTGTGCACGACCCCCAGACCATGCCCGATGTAACGACCGCTATCGACGCTGCCGTATCCGTGCTGTCGCAACTTGGCGCCGCAGTAAGCGAAGTGGAGATGCCCGACTATGCGGGCGTGGAAGTGGCCGTCGCGGCGATCCTTCATGCGGAGAGCTTCAAGCTGCATGCCGAAAACCTGCGCGATCATCCCGAGGACTATGGCCGCCGCGCCTATCTCAGTCTGGCGGCTGGTCTGGCCCTCAGCGACGCCGAAGTGGCCAAATCGCGTGACGCCGGCGCGGCCTTCCGGACTGCTGTCGATGACCTGCTGGACCAGCATGACGTGCTGATCACGGTTGGGGCGTTGACGACGGCCTTGCCTGCTGCGCCGTTTGAGAAGGAAGCCGTGTGGACGCCGATGCGCACCATCGGCTTCAACGTGTCCGGTCACCCGGTGCTGGCTGTTCCGGTTGGATTTCACAATGGCCTGCCCATAGGCATGCAGATCATCGGGCGGCACCACGATGAAGCTCGGATCGTACAGTTCGGCCACGCCTATGAGCGGGCGACCGATATCAATCTTCAAAGACCACCAGTGCCGTGATGATGCGGCCAGACTTTGCGCTTTGGTGCGCCAGCAGATCACACGCCGCATACGTATGCGGCCACTTGAAACCACTATCGAGGGGAGCCACCCATGCCAATCTGGCTGAAGCGCGGTAAGGATGTCGAGGAGCGGGCGGAGGCGGGTCGCCAGGTGCGAGCGACGGTCGAGACCATCCTCGCCGATATCGAAAAGCGCGGCGACGAGGCGGTGCGCGAGCTGTCGCTGAAATTCGACAAGTGGGACAGGCAGGATTTCCGGCTGAGCCAGAAGGAAATCGACGCCTGCAAGGCGCAGCTCACCGACCAGGATCTGGCCGACATCGAATTTGCCCAGACGCAAGTGCGCAATTTCGCGCGGAAGCAGAAGGACACCATGCTCGAGCTCGCGGTCGAAACGCTGCCTGGCGTGACCCTGGGGCACCGCCATGTGCCGATCAACGCGGTGGGCTGCTATGTGCCGGGCGGTAAATATCCACTGCTGGCCTCGGCGCATATGTCGGTGCTGACGGCAAAGGTTGCCGGCTGCCCGCGCGTCATCACCTGTGCGCCGCCCTTTCATGGCCAGCCCGCCCCGGCCATCGTGGCCGCGCAGGCCATGGCGGGCGCCGACGAAATCTATGTCCTGGGTGGCATCCAGGCGATCGGCGCCATGGCCATCGGCACGGAAAGCATCGATCCTGTCGATATGCTGGTTGGACCGGGCAATGCCTTCGTGGCCGAGGCCAAGCGTCAGCTCTATGGCCGCGTGGGCATCGACCTCTTCGCCGGTCCCACCGAAACCCTCGTCATTGCCGACGAGACTGTGGATGGTGAGCTTTGTGCCACCGACCTGCTCGGGCAGGCCGAGCATGGCCCCAATTCGCCGGCAATTCTCCTGACCAATTCGGAGAAGTTGGCGCGGGACACGATGGCCGAAATCGAGCGCATCCTCACCATCCTGCCCACGGCTGACCTCGCCCGCAAATCCTGGACCGATTATGGCGAGGTGATCGTGTGCGAAGACTACGATGAAATGCTTGTCGAGGCTGACCGCATCGCCTCCGAACATGTGCAGGTGATGACCGACAGGGACATGTGGTTCCGGGACAACATGACCAATTTCGGCGCTCTCTTCCTCGGGCCGCGCACGAATGTGGCCTATGGCGACAAGGTGATCGGCACAAACCACACGCTGCCCACGATGAAGGCGGCGCGCTACACCGGGGGGCTCTGGGTCGGCAAGTTCATGAAGACCTGCACCTGGCAGACGGTCACCACCGATGCGGCTTCGGCCATGATCGGCGAGTACGGCTCGCGACTCTCCATGCTCGAAGGCTTTGTTGGTCATGCCGAGCAGGCCAATATCCGCGTGCGGCGCTATGGCGGACGCAACGTGCCTTATGGTACCGCTGCCACTCCGTCCAACAAGGCCAATTGACCGATGACCCTGCCCAAGACCCCCAGCTTTCGGCTTGATGGCAAGCGTGCCCTGGTGACAGGGGGTACGCGCGGCATAGGGCTGGGGGCGTCGGTGGCGCTGGCAGAGGCCGGAGCCCATGTCACGGTGGCGGCACGGACGGCCGCCGATGTGGCTGCGGTCGTCAATGAAATGGCGGCAACCGGTTTCGCTGCCGAAGGCGTGGCGCTGGATATCACCGATTTCGAGGCAGTGCGGACCTTTGTCGAGGACAGCGAGCCGTTCAATATCCTGGTCAATTCCGCCGGCAGCGCCCGGCACAGTGACCTCGCCGGCATTACCGAGCCTGATTACCACGCCGTGCTGCAGATCAACCTGGGCGCGACCTTGTTCGTCACCCAGGCGGTCGTGGGCAAGTTGCAGGCAGCGGGGCAAGGCGGCTCGATCATCAATGTGTCTTCGCAGATGGGCCATGTCGGTGGCCCCAACCGCGCCGTCTATGCGGCCAGCAAACATGCTGTTGAAGGCCTGACAAAAGCCTTGGCCATCGAGCTTGGCGCCAGCAATATTCGGATCAACACGGTCTGCCCGACCTTCATAGAAACCGAATTGACGGCCAGGAACCTCAGCGATCCCGAATTTCGCGCCTGGGTCCTGAGCAAGATAAAACTGGGACGGCTGGGGCGGGTGGAGGATATCATGGGGCCGATCGTGTTTCTGGCCTCCGACGCGGCGGCGCTGATAACCGGCACGGCGCTCTTGGTGGATGGTGGATGGACGGCGGAGTAAAAAAGCCGGGGGTGACCTCGTCCGAGGTTGCAAGGCGCGCAGGCGTCTCGCAATCGGCCGTGTCCCGTACGTTTACGCCCGGTGCCTCCATCTCTCCCAAGACGCGCGAAAAGGTCATGGCTGCGGCCCAGGAACTGGGCTACCGCCCCAATGCCATTGCCCGCTCGCTGATCACCAATCGCTCGCGCATCATCGCCGTGGTGATGGCCTATCTCGAAAACCTGTTCTACCCCGACGTGCTCGAGGAACTGGGGCGGCTGCTGGTCAAGGAGAACTATCGCCTGCTGCTGTTCACCGGGCACATGGACCGCGACAGCGACCCGGTCTTCGACCAGCTGATGCAGTATCGGGTCGACGGGATCATCCTGGCCTCGACGACGCTTTCCTCGCATCTGTCGGAGGAGTGCGCGGCGGCCGGTATTCCTGTCGTCCTCTTCAACCGCACGACCGAGCGCGACGCGGTCTCCAGCGTGACCACGCGCAATCGGGAAGGCGGGCGGCGGATTGCCGAATTCCTGATTGCCGGTGGCCACAAGCGCTTCGGCTATATTTCCGGTGTCGAGAGTTCTTCGACCAATCGCGATCGCTTCGCCGGCTATGCCGAGGCGCTGGCGGAGGCTGGCTACAAGGACATTGCCGTGGGCGTGGGCAACTACGATCGCGCCACGGCCGAAGCGGCGGCGCGGGACCTCCTGTCGCGCCCTGATCGACCCGACGCGCTCTTCGTTGCCAATGATCACATGGCGGTCGCCGTGATGGACGTGGCACGATACGAGTTCGGCCTCAAGATTCCCGAGGATCTCTCCATCATCGGCTATGATGACGTCGGTCCAGCGCGTTGGACCTCCTATGGCATCACCACGATGAGCCAGCCGCTCAAGCGCATGGTGGAGGCCACGGTCAACATCCTGATGGACCAGATCTCGAGCGGCGAGATCGAGGCCGAGCACCGCATTCTCAGCGGTGACCTGATCGTTCGTACTTCCGCGCGGCTGCCCACGTCCGGCGTTGTCGAAGTGGACGGCCGGCGCATCTACAAGCCCAGCAAAGCTTAGGAAAAGGCCCGGCACGGACATGGCTTTGCCACAACTCGAACTCATATTGCATACGAATGCAAAAATGCTATCCTGCCCTCCGAAAGGGGATTTCATCATGACCCAGAAGACCTGGACCCAAGCCGAAATGGAAAGGCGCCTCGTGCGCTACGCGGACCTCAAGGGCCTGCGCAATGCCTTCATCGATGCCCGCACGCCGGGCTCGGACCGGAAGGAGAACTTCACCATTATCGGGCCGGGTGTGTCGGAAAACCCGGCGCAGGTGGTGCATATTCCCGAGGCGCATGGCTTTAATGTCGGTGCGGCCCGCCAGCCCTTCGGCTGTACCAATTCGCAGCATAGCCATCTCACCGCCGAGACCTTCGTAGTCCATACCGGCAAATGGCGCTTCGTCTTCGGCCCGGACAAGACCGATGGCTATATCGATGTCGAGCCGGGTGACGTGGCCACGGTGCCGACCCATATGTTCCGCGGCTTTGAGAAGCTCGACGAGGGCACCGGCTTCCTGTTCGTGGTGCTTGGCCATGATGACCCCGGCAAGGTGGTCTGGGCGCCCAGCGTCTTCAAGATGGCCGAGGATTTCGGCCTGAAGCTCCTCAAGGGCGGCAAGCTGGTGGACACGACCCTGGGCGAGAAGGTGCCCGAGGGCGCCGAACTGGAGCAGCCCCCGAGTGCCGAAAAGCTCAAGGAACTAGCGACCCCGCCCATGGCCGAGCTGGCCAAATATGCCATCAAGGCCAAGGACATAAAGGGGGATCCCAAGTCCCCGCTGGCCGGAAACGGCGTCGAGGAGGCCCCCGTTATTGGTGATGTCGATGGCCAGGACGGCATCAAGGCCGGGCCGATTGTCGGGCACTGGAAGCATGACTTCACCTTGAGGCGCCTGAAGCTGGAAACCGGCGCGGTCATTCCAACTCATGCCCGGGCCGAGCAGGAAGTGATCTTCGTCCAGTCCGGCACGCTGGAATTTTCCTGGGAAGGCGGATCGCTCGTCATGGGCGCCGGCGATACGTTGACCGTGCCCGTCGGGCTGATGCATGGCTTCCGCAATCCAGCATCTGCCGACGCCATTGCCTTTGTCATTCGCGGTGCCGCGTCGCCGGCGGCGCCGGTTTTCGCGACGGCACAGGCGGCGGAGTAGCAGCAAGGTGACGGATCAGAGACCCAATCCCGCCATTTCGCCCGAAACCCTCGCCGCACTTCGCAAGGCCGACACACCGACCGTGTGCAATGCGCTCGAACACGTCATGGGCGGCCGGACGGCCGAAGGGTTCACCAAGTTCCCCGTCGTTTGCGCCGATCCGAAACTGCCACCAGTCGTGGGGTTTGCCCGGACGGCCAAGATCCGGGCCTCATCGCCGGCGCAGAAGCCGGCGGCCGAGGTGCGCGCCTTGAGGATGCAGTATTATGAGTATGTCTCGGCCGGCGAGGGGCCCAATGTGGCGGTCATCGAGGATACCGACTGGCCCCACGTCATTGGTGGCTTCTGGGGCGAGATGCAGGTGGCCCAGCACAAGGGGCTCGGGGTCGCCGGCACACTGACCAATGGCGTGCTGCGAGACCTGGGCATGCTCGACGAGGGCTATCAGGTGATCGCCGGAGCCATCGGGCCGAGCCACGCCTTCGTGCATGTGACCGAGCTCGATTGTCCGGTGACGGTCTTCGGCATGCGGGTGCGGCCTGGCGACCTCATCCATGCGGACCGGCACGGCGGCGTGGTCATCCCGGCCGAGCATATCGAGCGCATGGCTTGGGCTATCGACGTCGTCATGCGCAAGGAAGTGCCGATCCTGACGGCGGCACGAGCGCCCGGGTTTACTGTGGAGAAGCTCAAGGCCGCCTGGGCCGAGGCGGATAAGATCAGCTAGTGCAATGGGTTACGTGAAATGAATAGGGCCGGTGCTTCCACCGGCCCTTCGCTTATGCGCTCCTTTTGACCTGCATCCGATCGAGCCGCAATTGCGCGGCTCGACGGTGACCTTCGAGGCCTTCGCTGGCCGATTGGCGCGCGGCCGGCGGCGCGACCTGGGAGACGCCGCGTTCATCGAGCCACTGATGGGTGGCGATCTTGACATAGGCGCCGACCCAGAGGCCGCCGGTATAGCGCCCCGCACCCATGGTGGGCAGGGTGTGGTTGGTGCCGGAGCACTTGTCGGAATAGACCACGCTGGCGAGTTCGCCGATGAACAAACTCCCGTAGTTCCTCAGTTTTTTGGCGAAAGCCTGGGCGTCGGCGGTGTGCACCTGCAGGTGCTCGGCGGCGAT
>CAMLKN010000095.1 GCA_946480655.1 uncultured Devosia sp.
CCTGCCGCGACTGGTTCCAGCTCTGCCTCAAGGAAGGCCTGACCGTCTTCCGCGACCAGGAATTCACCTCCGACGAGCGCAGCCGCCCGGTGCAGCGCATCCATGATGTGCAGAACCTGCGCACCAGCCAGTTCCCCGAGGACGGCGGTCCCCTCGCCCACCCGCCGCGGCCCGACAGCTTCCGCGAGATCAACAACTTCTACACGACCACGGTCTATGAGAAGGGCGCCGAAATCGTTCGCATGCTGGCGACGCTCCTGGGCGAGGCCGGCTTCCGCAAGGCCATGGATCTCTATTTCGAGCGCCATGATGGGGACGCCACGACCATCGAAGCCTTCATCAAGGTGTTCGAGGATTCCTCGGGCCGCGACCTCAGCCAGTTCGCCACCTGGTACCTGCAGGCCGGCACGCCGCAGATCACCGTGTCCGACAGCTATGACGCCGCCAGCCAGACCTATACCCTGACCCTCAGCCAGAAGGTCGACCCGACCCCCGGCGAACCCACCAAGAAGCCGCTGCTGATCCCGGTACGCTTCGGCCTCATCGGGCCCAATGGCAGCCCGATGGGCTGGAGCGGCGTCTCGGGCGGGACGGTGGATGGCGACCTGATCCTGCTCGACACCGACAGCGTCACGCTGACCTTCAGCGGCGTAGCGAACAAGCCGGTGCCGTCTCTGTTCCGCGGCTTCTCGGCCCCGGTCAAGGTGACCTCCAATCTGGGCCAGGAGGAATTGCTGTTCCTGGCACGCCACGACAGCGACCCGTTCAACCGCTGGGATGCCCTGCAGACCGCATCGACGGCGCTGATTGCCAATGCGGCGCAGGGCAAGCGGTGGTCGGACGCCGAGGTCGACGCTCTCCGCCAGGCGCTGATCGACACGCTCGACAACCCCGAGCTCGACGATGCCTTCAAGGCGCAAGCCATCGACATCCCGGCCGACACCGTCGTGGGCCGTCACATCGGCAAGGACGTCAATCCCGACGCCGTGGCCGCAGCGCGTGCCGCTCTCATCCGCGCTCTGGTCGGCCCGGTCGCCGGCAAGCTCGAAGCGCTCTATGCAAGCCTTGAAGTCACCGCGCCCTACAGCCCCGATGCCGAACAGGCTGGCCGGAGATCGTTGCGGAACGGCCTTCTCAGCCTCCTGGCCAGGGGCTCCGAGCGTGGGGCGGACCTGACGACGCGCCAGTACAACAATGCGACCAACATGACCGACCGCTATGCGGCCATGGCCATTGCGGCGCGCAACTGGACCGAGGGCGCCCCTGCCCTGCTCGGCGATTTCCGCACCCGCTTTGCCGGCGACCCGCTGGTCTTCGACAAGTGGCTCACGGCCTCGGCGCAGGCTTCGGACGACGGCGTCATCGAACGGATGCGCGCCACCCTCGCCGCACCGGATTTCCCGCGGACCAATCCGAACCGACTGCGTTCGCTGCTCGGCAGCTTCGCCATGACCAACCCGGTTCAGTTCACCCGCCCCGACGGCATGGGCTTCCGCTTCATCACGGAGGCCGTGGCCGAGATCGACAAGGTCAACCCGCAGGTCGCCTCGCGCATCCTGACCGGCTTCCGCATCCTGCCCACGCTCGAAGCCTCGCGCCGTACCGCCGGTCTTGAGGCCCTCAAGGCCCTCAAGGAGCAACACAAGCTCAGCCGCAATGTGGGCGAAATCCTCGACCGCATCCTCGCGGGCTGAGGGACGGTTTGACGGGGGCTGGCAAAACAGCCTCCGTCCACCCCTTTAGGTCCCTCCAGATGCTAACAGTCTGCTAACAAATCGGCCCCACGCGCCCCGGATTTGAAGGCCGGATTTTTGGAAGAATTTTTCTTCACCGCTAAGTGATTCAGCCGACTCCGCTTTTTCCATTTTGACCTGATTGGGCGCCCGAAAGGGCTCTGGACAATCACCCGCGACCTGATTCATACCTTGTTAAGGGCAAGGTTGGTTTGGGTCTAAACCCCTTTTAGGAATGGAGAATTTCATGCGGTCGTCGGATGCATCCGGCGCCGGCGCACTCGGATTCCGCGCCGGCACAAGGAATGACAGAAAGCGTCGCGGGACCCGCTCTCCTTCCGCTCTCGCCTTGCGCTTCTCGCGCACGACGGCTGCCGTCGCGGCCACCGCTTTCCTGGCCGCCAGCCTCTTCGTCGCCTACGACATCGCGCACACCTTTGCAAACCTGCGCCAAGATCTTGCAATCATTGGAGAATATCTGGCCACGGAGCTCGCGGGCCGCTCGCCGGAAGACGCCCAGCGCGCCATGGACGCCTCCGAAATCCTGTTTGGTGGCGTCGTCCGGGCAAGCCTGGCCGGCAGCGACACCGGTTCACCCCTCTCGCTGAGCGTCGCCGCCGGGACCCACGGCAATCTCTCACTTGCCGCCGAACCCAGCCAGGCCCTGGCCGGCATAGCCGGACGCGGGGCAGCGGCTTTCGGGCTGGCAGGTCTGCTGACCCTTGCCTCAACGCGCCGGCGCAAGGGCGACATGCCCGACCCCACGCAGCGCGACAGCTACAGCCAGCTCGCGGCCGCCATACCGATGGGCCTCGCCTGCTGGACAAGCAAGGGGGAACTCATCGTCTGCAACGACCAGTATCGCCGACGCCTCGATATTGAAGACACCAGCCTCACCTATCACCAGGCGGTCAGCCGGCTGATTGCCGGCGGCTATATGAAGCTGGTGCGCGAGGACAGCCAGTTGCGCCAGCTGGAACTGCATTGCCAAGACGGCACCTGCCTGCAGATCGACGAGCGGCCGCTGGGTGACGGCGCCTTCATGACGCTGGTTTCCGACATCACCGAGACCAAGCGCACGGACGCGCTGCTGCATGCCATCCGCGACGAGCAACGCATGCTGGCGCGACGCTATCACGAGGAAAAGCTCAAGGCCGAAGCAGCCAGCCGGGCCAAGACCAATTTCCTTGCCCATCTCAGCCACGACATCCGCACGCCCCTCAACCACATCATCGGCTTTGCCGAACTGATGCAGCACCAGACCTATGGGCCGCTCGGGGACGAGCGCTATGCCGACTATGTGGCGACCATCAAGGCATCCGGCCAACACCTGCTGAATTCCTTCGCGACCATTCTCGATCTTGCCGAGCTTGAAAACGGCAACAAGCCGCTCCGGCAGGATCCGGTCCTGCTCGACGAAGTGCTGAGCGTGGTTGCCCAGCGCTTCCGGGGACAAGCCCTGCGCGCTGGGATCACCCTCGAAATTGGCCCCCAGACAGGGGCGGTGCTGCGCGGCGACCGGCTCGCGTTCATCCGCATGGCCGGCAATATCATGGACAATGCAATGCGCTTCACCCAGGCCGGTGGACGGATAACCCTGGCCGGCTTTGCGGCTGACGACGGCGTCGTCATCGAGATCAGCGATACCGGCATCGGCATGAGCGAAGAGCGCCTCGCCAGCCTCAGCCAGCCCTTTGCCTTGGGGGACGCGACCTTCACCCGGGACGGCGTCGGGCCGGGGCTGGGCATTTCCATCGCCCGCGCCATCGCCGAGCTGAGCGGCGGACGCATGGCCATCGACTCAAGTCCGGCCTTGGGCACAACGGTCGCCATCACCCTGCCGCTCGATCCCGCAGCCACGGACCTGCTTGCCGCCTAGAGACTTGCGGCCCTTGCGTACCAATCCTCGGTCGCGGCCCGCACCTCTCCCTGCATCTGGCCAATGTCCAACTCGAGCCGCCCGAAATCGGGATAGTTGCAGAGCTGGGCCAGAAGCTCCTTGAAGGCCGGGGTCCAGGCCTCGTCCTTGAACGGACTGACCAGCGCCGAACTCATCACCTGCAGCGCCGTCGAATAGACACCATGGATTTCGGCCAGCCGCTGGCCGGTTGGCACCAGGCCAACCTCCTCCAGCCGCGCCAGCACGCGGGCCGTCGGCGCCTGCGGCAGGCCGATCCTGTCGCCTGCCACCAATTGCGCCGACTGGGCGATGAATTCGAGATCGACGAGACCCCCGGTGGCGAGCTTGAGATCGAAGGCATGGCGCGGCTTGCGCTCCTTGGCCATCAGTGCCCGCATGGAGACGACGTCCTCGATTGTCCTGGCGACATCGCGCGGGCGGGCCATCACCTCGGCGATTTCCGCATCCACCTTGCCGCCCAGCGCACCGGTCGAAGCGATCACCCGTGCGCGGCTCAATGCCAGATGCTCCCAGGTCCAGGCATTGTCCTTGTGATAGGCGCGGAAGCCGGAAAGACTGGTGGCCAGCGGCCCGGAATTGCCAGAGGGGCGCAACCGCATATCGGCCTCGTAGAGCACGCCCTCTGCCGTCGGGGCAGAGACGGCAGCGACGAGGCGCTGGGTCAGGCGGGCAAAGTAATGCGGCGTCGAGAGCTGGCGCTCGCCATCGGATTCGGTGTCCGGCGCGTCGTAGAGCAGGATGAAGTCGAGATCTGAAGTGTAGGTCATCTCCCGGCTCGCCATCTTGCCGAAAGCGAGGAGCGCCACCTCGGCACCAGGAATGCGGCCGTGGCGCGTGGCGAACTCGTCCTGCACCTTGTCGAAAAGCCGGTTGAGCAGTGTCTCGGCAAGGGCGGTGAACTGTTCCGCGGCGCCCTGCGATGTGACTGTGCCCGAGAGCAGGCCAGCGGCGACGAGGAATTTCTGCTCCTGCCCGATGATGCGGGCGCGATCGATCAGCTCTTCATAGGATCGGGCATCGGCGAGAAAGGCGTCGACCTTGGCAACCAGCACATCGCGATGGGTCACGTCATTGGCGAAGGCCGGGTCGATGAGGGCGTCCATGACATGGGCGCGGTGGATAACAGCCTCGGACATGCGGGGCGCCGAGGCCATGAACTGGACCAATAGCGTGCGCAGCTGTTCGTGATTGCGCAGCAGCGCGAAGAGCTGAACCCCAGCCGGCAGCCGGGCCAGAAAATCGTCGAAGTGGGCCATGGCAGCGTCGGCATTGCCGGCGCGACCGAAGGTCAGCAGCAAGGCCGGCAGCAGCTCGGTCAGATGCGCGCGCGCGGCGGCGGTACGGGTTGCCGCGTAGGACCCATAGTGCCATTTGCGCACGGTGGCGATCGCCTTGGGCGCATCGGCAAAACCCATGGCGGTGAGGGTTTCGAGCGTGCCCGGATCGTCGTCGCTGCCGGTGAATACCAGATTGCCTTCGCCCGAACCCAGGGTCTCGCCCTCGGTGAAGAGCTCGGCATAGTAGCGGGCAACCCGCTCAAGTGCAGCCCGATAAGTCTTTTCGAAGGTGGCGAGGTCCGCCTCGCCCATCAGCCGGCCGATGACCGCCACCGCTTCGGGCGTATCGGGCATGATATGGGTCTGCTCGTCGCGCAGCATCTGCAACCGGTTCTCGACAGCGCGCAGGTACCAATAGGTCTCGGTCAGTTCGCGCGCCGTCTTGTCGCTGATCCAGCTGGCGGCGGCCAGCGCCGCCAGGGCCTGCGACGTCGGGCGCACGCGCAAAGCCTTGTCGCGACCGCCGGCGATCAATTGCTGGGTCTGGGTGAAGAACTCGATCTCGCGGATACCGCCGCGGCCGAGTTTGACATTGTGGCCCTCGACGCGGATGTCGCCGACCTTCTTGGAGACGTTGATCTGGCGCTTCATCGCCTGGATGTCGGCGATGGTGGCGAAGTCCAGGTGCTTTCGCCAGACATAGGGCGCCAGTTCCTTGAGAAAGGCTTCGCCCACCCCCTTGTCGCCGGCACAGGGTCTTGCCTTGATCCAGGCGGCGCGTTCCCAGTTCTGACCGCGCACTTCGTAATAGGCCAAAGCCGCATCGAAGGAGATGGCCACCGGGGTCGAACCGGGATCGGGCCTGAGACGCAGGTCGGTGCGGAAGACATAGCCCCCGGCCTGCCGGTCCTCCATCAGGCCGACCAGCTTCTGCACCATGCGCGAATAGATTTTCGTGGCTTCTGACGGATCCGCCAGGACCGGCTTTTGCGGATCGAAGAAGGCGACGATGTCGATGTCGGAGGAATAGTTGAGCTCGCGCCCGCCATGCTTGCCCAGGGCGAAGATGGCGAGGCCGGAATTGGCGGCCCGTGCCTGCTCCCGCTCCAGCACCAGTTGCCCCTTGTCGAAGGCCTGCCGCATCAGCAGGTCCATTGCCGCTTCCAAGGCCGCGTCGGCAAGATCGGACAGAGCTTCGGTGGCGCGCGCCGTGGTCCAGGCCTTGCCCGTTTCGGCGACCGCCGCAAGAAGCGCAGTGCAGCCCTTGGCGCGGCGCAACATGGCTCCCACGGTGGCCTCGTCTTCGGAGCGCCCCGCCTCCGCGACCTCCTCGATGAGCGCTGCAAAGGCCGCATCCGGCCCGGCGTCGAGCGCCGAAGCCAGCCACTCGGCGTGCTCGCGGGTCAAGTCCAGGAGATAGGGTGCCGCCTCCAGCAAGGGCCCCAGGAGCGGCGCTGCGCTCTGCAAGGCCGCCCCGTTGGGCAATTCGGCAAGAAGGGCGTCAAACCGGGGATGATCGACGGGCGGGAGGGCGGCGAGGGTCGTGCTCATTTTTGAGGCATAGCGCGGCCCCGCCAGACCGGCAAGGTCGGCTATTGACCCGCCGGCAACTCGATGACCGCCCGGACGCCGGGTTGGTTGTCCTCGATCCGGAACGTGCCGCCATGCAGGCGTGCCACGGCATTGACCAGCGAGAGACCGAGGCCAGAGCCGGGTTCGGAGCGGCTCTTCTCGAGCCGCACGAAACGTTCGAGCACGCGCTTGCGATCGGCCTCCGGAATGCCGGGGCCATTGTCGGCGACAACTATCCGCACGACGCCGGCTTCGCGCTGAAGGTCCACAGTGATCCTGCCGGTACGCTCATCCTCGGGGCGCGCATATTTCATCGCGTTCTCAAGAAGATTGACCATGGCCTGGCCGATCAGCTCGCGATTGGCCTTGAGCGTGACGCCGGGTTCGATCCTGGTTTCAACCTCAATGCCTTCGTCCTCGGCCACCGGGCCGTAGAGCTCGGCCAGATCGGCCACAATATCGCTGACATCGATCTCACTCAGAACGCCGGAGGGCGCCCCGGCCTCGACCCGCGCAATCATCAGCAGCGCATTGAAGGTCTGGATCAGCCGATCGCTCTCGGCAATGACCGTTTCCAGCGCCCTTTCGCGCGTGTCCTCGCTGGCCGTGTCGCGCAGCGCCGCCTCGGCCTGGTTGCGGAGGCGCGTCAGGGGCGTCTTGAGGTCGTGGGCGACATTGTCAGTCACTTCCTTGAGGCCCTGCAGGAGCTGCTCGATCCGGTCCAGCATGGCGTTGAGATTGGTGGCCAGCGCATCGAATTCGTCGTTGCGCTTGGTGACCGGGACGCGCTCGGACAGGTTGCCCGACATGATCTTGGTCGAGGTCTGCTGGATGGTGTCGATGCGCCGCAGGACGCGCCGCGCAGTGATGCCGCCCGCGATCAGCGAGAACAGGATGATGCCGACCACGCCGACCAGGAAGCTCTGGAGGATAATGGCGGAATAGCCACGGCGCTCGACCACGTCGCGCCCGACAACGAGCCGCATGCCATTGCTCAACTCGACCGACCGGACCACGGCCACGCCTTCGCTCTGCCGCTGCGGGCGAGAATCCTCGCCCTGCACGTCATCGAGTGGATTAGGCCGTTCATAGTCGAAGCTATAGACGCCGGGCGTGATGACCACCTCGACCGGGACGTCCGAGACATTGCCGAGGAGATAGAGACCGGAAGCATCGCCGAGGTAGTAGAGCCCCGGCCCCGGCTGGGTTGACAGGCGATTGACGGCAAAGGCCAGGGCGCGAATACCCTGATTGGCTTCTATGCGCTGGAACAGGCGGATTTCGCGGTCGATGTCATCGGCTTGCTGGCGCTGGATCTGGACGCTTGACTGCCAGCCGATGAAGCCCATCAGCAGGATGGCGAAGATGATGAAGATGGCGATGAACGTGGCGGTCAGGCGGACAGTAGAGGTCCGCCAGACCTGGGCGAAACGGCTCACGGCCTACTCCCGGATCATATAGCCGGCGCCGCGCACCGTATGCAGCAGCGGGTTGGCGTGACCCTTGTCGATTTTCGAGCGCAGGCGCGACATATGCACGTCGATGACATTGGTCTGGGGGTCGAAGTGATAGTCCCAGACATTTTCGAGCAGCATGGTGCGCGTCACCACCTTGCCCGCATTCTTCATGAGATATTCGAGCAGGCGGAACTCGCGCGGCTGCAGCAGGATGTTCTCGCCATCGCGTTCGACCTTGCGGCTGAGGCGATCGAGGGAGAGGCCGCCCACGCTGTAGCTGGTCGCGGCTTCGGCCGGGCTCGACCGGCGGGCCAGCACTTCGACGCGGGCCAGAAGCTCGGTGAAGGCATAGGGCTTGGTCAGGTAGTCGTCCCCGCCGGCGCGCAGGCCGG
>CAMLKN010000096.1 GCA_946480655.1 uncultured Devosia sp.
GTTCCACCGAAATGCCGTCGGGCGAGCGCACGAAGGCCATGTGCCCGTCGCGCGGTGGGCGGTTGATGACGACGCCCATGTCCGAGAGATGCTGGCACAGCGCATAGATATCTTTCACCCGATAGGCGAGGTGGCCGAAATTGCGCCCGCCGGTATAGGGCGTCGGATCCGGGTCCCAGTTATAGGTCAGCTCCACTTCGCCGCCCTCGTCGCCGGGCGCGCGCAGGAAGATCAGGGTGAACCGGCCCTTCTCGTTTTCGGTCCGGCGCACCTCTTCGAGGCCCAGCCCTTCACAGTAGAAGCGGAGGCTTTCCTCGATATCGGTGACACGCACCATGGTGTGCAGATACTTCAAGGCTGTCTCCTTCTCTTGGTTGACGGGCAGGCCTAACAAGCCTCGCCGCATCGGGCAAGAAATGCAGCGATAGAGCTGTCAACAAAATCGCAACACCTTCTTAACTTTTGCCGTTGAATCGGCCAGACTGATTTGGTCTTGTGAGGAGTACCCGCATGCGGCGGGCGAGTGAAAAGGCGTACGGATTATGGGGGCAAAGGGCAACGGCGACGACGGGGGTTCCGCCAATGTGACGGGGGCGGGCGCGCGGCTGCGCGACGACCACGCCGCGGCCGGCACTCATGCCGCCACCGACACGATCGAAGTCTCGGGCAGCATCAAGTGGTTCGATGCCGGCAAGGGCTTTGGCTTCATCGTCCCCGACAACGGCATGGCCGATGTCCTCCTGCACGTCACCTGCCTCCGCCGCGACGGCTACCAGACGGCCTATGAGGGCGCCCGCATTGTGGTCGAGGCGCTCAATCGCCCCGGCGGGCTGCAGGCCTTCCGCGTCGTCTCCATGGATGAATCGACCGCCCGCCATCCCTCCCAGCTTCCCGCCCCGCGTACCCATGTCACCGTCGAGCCGACCTCCGGCATGGTGCGGCTCGAGGTGAAGTGGTTCAACCGCATTCGCGGTTTTGGTTTCCTCTCGGCCGGCGAGGGCACGCCCGACATCTTTGTCCACATGGAAACCCTGCGCCGTTTCGGCATCACCGAACTGCGTCCGGGCCAGTTCGTCCTCGTCCGCTACGGGCAGGGTCCGAAGGGTCTGATGGTCGCCGAAATCCGCCCCGATGGCTGGGGCGATGCCCCGTCATCGCATTAAGGCCCATTTCGCGGTGCCTGGCGTTAACAATGTGCTAGCAAATCGGACCCGTGCGGGGCTTGCCGCTGCACTGCTGTTGGCCGTGCCACTGGCCGCCTGCAGCGCCGACGAGACCAAGCTTTCCATCCAGTCCGACACCGGAAATCACCAGTTCACCGTCCAGGTCGTTGACACGCCCGAGACCCGCGCGCGCGGCCTGATGTATGTGCAGGAACTGGCTGACGACGCCGGAATGCTGTTTGATTTCAAGGAGGTGCGCCCGGTCTCCTTCTGGATGCGCAACACCTATATCCCGCTCGACATGCTGTTCATCGAGGCCGATGGCACGATCCTGAACATCCATGTCAACGCCCGTCCGCATGACACGACCTCGATTCCCTCGGCCGGTCCGGTGCAGTTCGTACTGGAAATCCCCGGGGGCCGCTCGGTGGAACTCGGCATCGAGGCGGGCGACCAGGTCACCCATCCGCGGATCAAAGCCGCGCAATAATCATGCAGTCGATCACGGCCCAGAGGTGCAGGCTCGCGCCCGCGACCACGAAGACATGCCATAAGGCATTCTGAAACTTGAGCTTTTCCCACAGGTGGAAAACGATCCCGGCCGAATAGGTCACGCCGCCGGCCAGCAATAGCCAGAGCGTCGATGGGGGCAGGGCCTGTCCCAGCGACTGGAAAACCAGCACCCCGCTCCAGCCGATGGCGAGATAGAGGATGATCGCCACGCGCCCGAAGCGCTGCGGCACGATCAGTTTGAGGGCAACGCCCACCAGCGAGGCGCCCCAGACCAGGCTCATCATCACCACGCCGGTCGAGGTGCCACCGAGAACGGCAAGGAAAGGCGTATAAGACCCTGCGATGAAAAGGAAAATCGCTGCCTGGTCGAGCCTGGCGAGGTAGTGCTTGACCGGCGTGGATGGCCAGAGATTGAAGGCCAGCGACACGCCCAGCACCACGATCAGCGTCGAGACATAGACCAGGAGAGCCGGAAACGCCTCCGGCGCGGTGCCCAGCAGCGACAGGGCCAGCAGCACGGATCCCGCGGCTATCGCCACCACCAGGCCCAGGATATGCACGGCGGCATCGACCACCAGTTCTGCTGTGGTATACGGGCGGCGCTCGCTGAGCTTGGAAGCCGCCGAGGCTGTTGCTGCGCTGGTCATCATCCTTCCTCCTTGCCGGCATCGTGTGGCGTGGATGTGACCAATCCCTTTCCGGCAGAGGACTTTCGCAGCCAGCGTAAAGCGCAAGCCAACAATTCTGGTGAACAAAGCCTGACGGGCCAAACGTCCCGCTTGACGGGTAACGCTGCCGTTACTTTAAGCGAAGTCATGACGCGCAAGACCAAGCCTCCCATCGCCATCTATTCTGCCCTCGCTGACGCAACGCGTTGCCGCATCGTGGAAATCCTGCTGGCCGGCCCCATTCCGGTCCATACTCTGGCCGATGCCTTCTCCATCAGCCGCCCTGCCATCTCCCGGCACCTGCGCGTGCTCAAGACGGCTGGCCTGGTGGCGGAGGTCAAGAAGGGCCGGGAGAACCTGTATGCTCTTCGCCCGGGCAAGCTGGCCCCCGCCGTGAGCTGGATCAACGCCATCGTCACGCCGCCTTCCGTGGCCGAGGACGGGGCTGCCAGGACCGCGCCGCTGCCCACGGCGGAAAAGCCCGAACCGGCTTTTTTGGTTGCATCAACACCAATTGTTGTTCGGCAGGCCGAACCCACGCCAATCCCGGTCGCCGACGCGGCAACGCCGGAGCTCACACGTGCGGAAAGGGCTGCCAAACCGGCGCGCGTGGCCAAGCCTGAGCCGGCCATCAGTCAGATGGGATTTGACTTTTAGGAACTAGAGCAGCGGCGCGGGTAGGGGATCGATCAGCGATTGCTCGATCTCGCTGGGGTCGAAGGCCGTGGCAACAGCCCGTTCGAAATCCATTGCCGTCCACATCAGCTGCGAGGGCGTCAACCGTGCTTCCACCGCCCCCAGCGCCGCCCGCGCACCCAATGCGAAGGGCCGAATGGCATGGCCGATCGCCAAGGAGGCAGCCTGGGCGGCCGCGATATCCTTGCGCTGGTCGCCTATATACCAGATCACGTCATTGGGCCGGAGTTCCCGCCCGATTCCACTGAGCGCAGCCAGAATCGAATCGGGCCACGGCTTCCCCCGGGCGACATCCTCTCGGAACACGGCGGCCTTGAAGAACCGTTTCAGGTCGAAGGTCTCCAGCACATCGTGGCCATAGCCGCGGCCAAGGCCGTTGCTGACCACCCCAAGGGCCACGCCTTCGGCCCTGAGCCGTTCCAGCACTCTGCGCATGGTCTGGCAGGGCTCCAGCATCTGGTCCACGCTCTTGCGGCGAACCTTGTGGATAGCCTTGTGAACCAGAAGTTTGGGCGCGTCTTTCGTGCCGGCCCTGCTTCTGCGGGCCAGCCGGAACCGCGCGACGAGCCGGCCGCCCCTGTGCGAGCAATCGTCCAGGAATTCGAGCATCTGCAGCACGCGCGGATTGACGTGGTGCACCAATGTTCCATCGAGATCGAAGAGCACGATGGTCGGCCGGTTTGCGATGTCTGCCAGTGGATCAGCCCCCGTTGGTCCAGAAGGCTAAACTGACCCAATTTGCTGTCCGGGACAACCCCGCGGCTGGTCACGGGCCACGCGGCGCGGGGTGAAGCCGATACAGTTTCGACCAGGTGTCCGGCACCACCAACTACCACGGCGAAGTCGATGTGTGCCCATCGGCGCGCACTAGCCCCGGGCACTCGTCAACAACTTCCAGGCCATGCCACACGGCCTCGCACGCCGTCTCCACACAATCTCCACACAGTCTGGTGCGTGCCTCCACATTCCAAATGCAAGCAAAGCCATCGGTCCGCCGGGCCGACCATGCATTCGGAGTTGCACCATGGCCGTCATCAATTCACTGGCGCCGGGCCAAAGGACCGACCATTCGGCCGCCCGGTTCCTGCTTGGCCTGTTCCAGGAGAATGCCCGGCCGTTCTCGATAGCCTTTGCCCTCCTCGCCCTGGAGAACGCCCTCTTCCTGGTCTATCCGCTGTTCGCGGGCTTTGCGATCAACGCCATTATCAAGGGAGACGCCCTGGCCGCATCGGGCTATGCGCTGATGGTGCTGGGCTTCTGGGCCGTCGGTGCCTTGCGGCGCGCGGTCGATACGCGCGTCTTCACCGGCGTCTATGCCAGGCTGGCTGCCGAGGTCGCCCACCAGCAGCGGGCCCGGGGGCATGGCGCGTCACGCACCATTGCCCGAGTGGGCCTGGCCCGGGAATTCGTGAGCTTTTTTGAAGAACACCTTCCGATGCTGGCCAGTTCGGTCATCTCCATCTTCGGTGCCATTGCCATGCTGCTGTATCTGGAGCCGCATCTGGGGCTGGCCGGCTTGGTCGTCCTGCTGGTCGTGCTGATGGTCTTTCCGGCCTTTTCGCGCCGGAACGAGCGGCTGCATGACCGGCTGAACTCACAGCTTGAGCACGAGGTCGACATTCTCTCGCGCGGCGGCAAGCTCAAGGTCCTTCGGCACTTCCGGCTGCTTTCAGCCCTTCAGGTACGCCTCTCCGATCTTGAGGCGGCGGCCTATCTCGCCCTGGGATGTATAGCCGCCGGTCTCTTTCTCCTCGCCATTGTCGGCCTTGCCGGGGCCGAGCAGGTCGATGCCGGCCGCATCTATGCGGTGATGACCTATTTGTGGACCTTTGCGATGAGCCTGGACGAGGCACCTCGCCTGGCAGAACACCTGGCAAAACTACGCAATACGGCACAGCGCCTCGGGACGGACGCCTGACCTTCCCGAACATCCGGCGGCCCCCGGGGCCGCCGAGCCTCCATCCCTTGATAAGAAGAGATTTTCAACGATGACGACGATGACCCGTCAACGCGTCGACGGCGCGACCCACAGTCCACCTGCCCAAGTCCCCCGTACCCGGCTGGATGTCCTGGATGTCCTGCGCGGCTTTGCGATCCTTGGCATCTTCCTCATCAACATTCCCCTGATGTCGTCGCTGCAGATGGACTTCGGAACCGCCGCGAACCTGTCGGGTCTTGATGCCATTGCGCAGACCTTCACGGACCTCTACTTCGAAGGCACGCAGCGCGGCATGCTGCAGATGTTGTTTGGCGCGGGCATGATCCTGCTGACGGCCAAGGCAATGTCGCCTGATGGGCCGGTGAGCGTCGCCGATACCTACCTGCGCCGCAATATGTGGCTCGTCCTGTTTGGCCTGTTGCATGTCTTCGTCGTGCGCTGGGGCTACGACATCCTGCATGTCTACGGTTTGGCCGCCCTGTTCCTGTTCACCTTCCGCAAGCTGTCGGCACCGGCCGCGCTTGCAGTCGGGCTGGGCCTGACGGTGCTCATGCAGTTCGGGGCCTCGGGGGGCGATATGGCAAAGGGTGCCGAGATGATGGCCAAGGGCAAGGCCGATCTGCCGGGGATGGACGCAGTCCAGGCCTGGTACGGCTCCGTCAAGGGTCTTGGCCTGTGGTCGACCGTAGGCGAGGCCTTCGCAACCATGCTGATCGGGGTGGCGCTCTTCAAGTGGGGCATCATCCAGGGACTGCGTTCACCCCGCTTCTACCTGGCCCTCACTCTTGCAGGCTATTCCGTCGGTCTGGCCTTGCGCGTTTGGGCACTGCAAGGTCTCGAGGACCCAGTCATGGGCCCCAGCCCGTCCGAGTTCGGCCGCCTGATCATGACCCTGGGCCATATCGGCTTGATCAACCTGGTGTGGAAATTCCGCTTCGGTGCGCAGCTGCTGGCCCCGTTCCGGGCGGCGGGGCGAACGGCCTTCACGCTCTATGTCATGCAGAGCGTGGTCGGCATCTGGATCCTTTGGGCGCCCTGGGGTCCGCTGACACGGTTCAACTTCGGCTCGGCCGGAATCCTGGCAACGGCTGTTGTGGTCCTGGTCGTGCAGGTGATGCTCGCCAATCTGTGGCTCCGCAGGTTTGACAGTGGTCCCTTGGAAATGCTCTGGCGACGGCTTGTCAAACTGTGCAGCTGACGAGGTCAGTCTCATTGGACGCCGGCCGCTGCCAATCTTGCCGGTTGCGCAGCGGCTGGCTGGATTGGCGGCGGCGACAAACGGCATTGACCATCCTGCGCCAAGTCTGATGATCCTGGAACGAGGGGCCCTTATGCATGACAAACCAGCTCATCCTCATCATTGAAGACGATATCGAGATCGTGCGCATCCTGCAGGCCTACTTTGAACGGGATGGCTTTCGCACCGTTGCGGCCACCGATCCGCTGACCGGCCTTGCCCATCATCAGCGGCTAAAGCCCGATCTGGTGGTTCTCGACGTGAAGATGCCCAGGATGGATGGCTATGAAACGTTGGCCGCTCTGCGCCGCACCGACGACACGCCGGTTCTGATGGTTACCGCTCTGGCTGAAGATCTCGACAAGCTCCAGGCCCTTCGGCTGGGTGCGGACGACTATGTGGTAAAACCCTTCAACCCGCTCGAAGTAGTGGCCCGGGCCCGCGCCATTCTTCGGCGTGCCCAGGGCGGCAGGCAGAGTGCCATACTGCGAGCGGGCCGTCTCAGCATCGATACCGAGGCCCATACCGTGCAGGTCGACAGCGAGCGGATTGCGGTGACGCGAACCGAATATCGCTTGCTCGTCCATATGGTGCGTTCGCCCAATCGCGTGTTTGAGCGAAGCGCGTTGATCGATGCCTGCCTTCCGGAAAGCGAAGCGATGGACCGGACGGTGGACAGCCACGTGAGCAATCTGCGGCGCAAGTTGGTGGCGGCCGGGTTGCCGGACCTGCTCACCGTCGTGCGCGGCGTGGGCTACCGCTTCGAGGTGTCGACGGATGGCTAGACAGACAAGCGCGGCACTGCAGGTCATCCTCCTGGCCACGGCGCTAGCCTCTTCAGTCGCCGTCGTCGCCTATTTCGGGTTTCCCTTCTATTTCGAGCTGGCTGTGGCCCTCTGGCCCACCGAGCCTGAAAGCAGCGCCCTCTGGACATGGGTGGACTGGAGTTATCTGCTGCTCATCCTGATCGTTACCATTCCCCTTTCGGTGGCAGGCGGATGGTGGCTGTCGCGGCGCATTGTACCGCCCCTTCTCGAAGTGGCCCGGGCAGCCCGCGCCGTCGCAGCCGGCGATCTTGGTGCCCGCGCCAACCCCGATATCCGTGGCTTTGGCGAATCGGCGCGCCTGGTCGAGGACTTTAACCTGATGGCCGAGCGGCTGGAGCGTGCCGAGGCCGAGTTGCACTATTCCAATTCGGCCATAGCGCATGAACTGCGGACACCGCTGACCATTCTCAAGGGGCGCCTGCAGGGCGTCGCAGACGGCGTCTTCACACTCTCTCCGGATCTGATCGGGCTGTTGCTGGCACAAGTGGATGGGCTGGCCCGTATCGTTGAGGACCTGCGCACGCTGGGACTGTTCAACGCAGGCGCGCTCGAACTCAGTATCGTTCCCCTTGATCTGGCTGACATCGCAAGGGAGGTCATCCAACTTTACGAGCAGGAGCTGGCCGTGAGGGGGATGCCGGTTGAAATCAGGCTCTCACCGGCACCGGTGCGCGGCGATCCCGCTCGCCTTCGGCAAATGCTGCAGGCCATCGTGGAGAACGCCATGCGCTATGCGCCCGGGCAGGGGCTTGTGGTGGAGACAGGCGTAGCGGACGGCAACGGGATAATCGCCTGTCGGGATCACGGACCAGGTCTTTCGCCGGAAGCGCTCGAGAGAGCCTTCGAGCCCTTCTGGCGCGCAGAGGAATCGCGGGCTCGCGATAGCGGTGGAAGCGGTCTCGGCCTATCCATCGTCCGCGCCATCGCCCTGGCGCACCGGGGGCGCGTTGAAGCGTCCAACATGGCAAACGGGGGCGCACGCTTCCGGGTTTCCATACCCTCGGAACGAGACTTGTCGGCTCCATAGCGCGGCGCGGATTGCGCGCACCCTGCAGGAGCCCTTTGTTTCCATCAAACCGTTTCACGTCAGCCCGCCTTGGCGGGTCAGCCGCAAACGCCAGGATTAGAGGGGAATACAATCAGGCACCGTCAGGACTTCGGAAAATCCCCGCCGACCGCAACAACCATAAGGACCAGGGAAATTGGCGATCCCGACAGGACTCGAACCTGTGACCTTC